>CAMLEF010000095.1 GCA_946478675.1 uncultured Flavobacteriales bacterium
GGTAAGAGATCACGGAGATCCTTCCTCCCGGCTTCAGCACCTCGACTGCCTGTGCGAGCATTTGCTTCAGCGCTTCGATCTCTCCGTTGATCTCGATCCGCAGCGCCTGGAAAACTTTCGCGAGGTACTGGAACTCTTTTCCCTTCGGCATGCACGACGCGATCGCCACTTTCAGCTCTGCAATCGTTTCGATGGGCGCTTCCGCGCGTGCCGCAGCGATGGCCTTCACCAGTCGTCCTGCGTTATCGACTTCGCCGTAGAGCGAGAAAATTTTCTTCAGCTGCGCTTCTTCGTAGTTGTTCACCACGTCTGCTGCGGTCATCCCTGCCGAGCGGTTCATGCGCATATCGAGCGGTCCGTCGAAACGGGTGGAGAATCCTCTTTCCGGCTCGTCGATCTGGTGTGACGAGATGCCGAGGTCGGCGAGAATTCCATCGACCGGTATTGCGTTATTCGCGCGAAGAAAATTTTTCAGGAAGCGAAAATTCTGCCGCACCAGAGTGAAGCGCGGATCGTCGATCACGTTTGCGACTGCATCTTCATCCTGGTCGAAAGCGATCAGGCGACCGTTTTCTCCGAGCATCGAAAGCAGCAGCCGCGAGTGACCGCCTCCGCCAAACGTTACGTCGACATACGTTCCGTCGGGCCGGACAGCTAATCCTTCCAGGCTTTCATGTAAAAGAACGGGCTTATGGTAGGTCGACATCTTCTCCTTTGTTGCCCATGTTACCCATCACCTCTTCCGCCAGTGAGCCGAAATCGATATTCGGATCATTGATCGTTTGCTCGTAACGGTCTTTATCCCAGATCTCGATCATGTTCACCGCAGCGGACATGACGATGTCTTTCGAAATACCGGCAAACGTCACCAGGTCTTTCGGCAGCAACAAGCGGCTGCTGCCGTCGAGTTCGACAGGCTTCACGCCGGCATTGAACATGCGGATGAAGTCGACATTCTTTTTCCGGAAACGATTGAGCTTGTTGACATCCTTCACCAGCACATTCCATTCCTCCAGCGAGTAGAGCTCGAGGCATTTCTGAAATACACTGCGCTTGACGACGAAGCCTTTATCCAGAACAGGCTGCAGCTGTTTTTTGAATGCCGCAGGCAGGAGCAAACGCCCCTTTGCGTCGATTGTGCATTCATAAACACCGATGAGACTGTTCATTTCGATCGTTTCCTGAGGTGTAAAAGTAGAGAAGTAATCCCACTATTTCCCACAAACCCCCACTTTTGTTGAAAACTTTCCCACCGCAAGCCACGAGCGCATTAACTTCCGGAGTATTATATCCACGAAAAGCCGCGTCAATGCTGGGTTTTATCGAATGTGGGAGAAAAAACTTCCGGTGGGAGAAATCAACAACAGCAGCGGAAAGCCGCTCCAGGCAAGGACCTGCCCTTTTCGAAACAGAATCGCGACTTTTTCATTGGAGAAATCAGCCGGCAGCGAGTGAAAAATGCCTCTCCTGGCGATTGGTGGTGAAATGTGGGAAGCAAATGAAATCGTAAGGATTTCTTGAATTTTCAAGTAATTGAGAGTGATTCGGCGATTTGATTTTTTCAGGGCATTGTTGCGCGATTTTCTTTTTCAGGAAATCCGGTACTTTTACAGCAGTGGAACAACGCGCTGAAAAGTTCGTAGACGTTGAAAAAGTAATCGCGAGCAAAAACCCGAAACTGCTGAAATGGATGCCGGGATTTTTGCTGCGTTACATCAAACGCATTCTTCACGAGAAAGACGTGAACGAATTCATGTCCAAATTCGGTGACCGCCGCGGACTTCAATTCGTCCACACAGTCCTTCACGAATTCGAAACGAAAGTGGAGATCAAAGGGCTCGACAATATTCCCGAGGCCGGCGGTTTCATTCTCGCTTCCAATCACCCGCTCGGCGGTTTCGACGGGCTGGCATTGATGGATGCCGTGAGCAATCGCCGCAAAGACATTCGCTTTCTCGTCAATGATATCCTGCTCAGCTTCGGAACGATGGACGATCTTTTCGTGCCGATCAACAAGCACGGCTCGCAGCATTCGTTCGACCGCATCGAAGAAGCGTATGCATCGTTGAACGCCGTATTGATTTTTCCTGCGGGATTGGTTTCGCGAAAGCAGAACGGCGTCATCCGCGATCTCGAATGGAAAAAGAGCTTTATCGCGAAAGCTATCCAGTACAACAAGAAAATTATTCCCACGTACATCGCCGGATCGAACTCGCGTTTCTTTTACAACCTGGCGATGTGGCGAAAACGTTTGGGCATCAAAGCCAACATCGAGATGTTCTACCTGCTCGATGAAATGTATCGTCAGAAGGGTAAAACAATTACCATTATCTTTGGCCGGCCCGTCGATCCTTCCGTGTTCAACAAACACAAATCACAGAAGGAATGGGCCGCGCTGATGAAGGAACACGTTTATGCGTTGGGCGAAGGAAAGCCCGGTCCGTTTTCAGGACATGCATAGAACACCTCCAACCAAGCCAACATGCAACCCGTCATTGCTCCCATAGACCGAAGCCTGCTCGAGAAAGAGTTGAATGCGGATACGTTCGTGCGCAAAGCGAACAACGGGAATAACGAGATCTATATCATCAATGTGCACAACGCGCCGCATACGCTCGACGAGATCGGCCGTTTGCGCGAAGTGACGTTCCGCGCAGCCGGCGGCGGTACCGGGAAACCTTCCGACCTCGACGACTTCGACACCTGCGAGAAATGCTACGAGCAGCTGATCGTGTGGGACCCGGAGAACAAAGAGATCGTCGGCGGCTACCGTTTCATTCGCTGCATCGACGCGCGAACGGAAGAAGGGGATTATCATCTCGCCACGACGGAGCTGTTCACGTTCAGCGAACGGTTCAAGCGGGAATTTCTTCCGGAAACCGTGGAGCTCGGCCGTTCGTTCGTGCAACCGGATTACCAGCCGTCCGTCAGCAATCGCCGCGGACTTTTTTCACTCGACAATTTATGGGATGGCCTCGGCGCGATCGTCATCGATCATCCCGACATGAAATATTTCTTTGGGAAAGTAACGACGTACCGTCACTTCAACGTCGCGGCGCGCGATTACATCCTGCATTTCATGAATCATTATTTCCCGGATCCCGACCAGCTCGTTGTTCCGCTGCACCCGGTGAAGATCCAAACGGACATTTCCGCTTTCGAAGAAGAGCTCGATTCGCTGCCGTACAAAGACGGGCACCGCATTCTCAACCAACACGTGCGCGCGCTCGGTGAAAACATTCCGCCGCTGGTGAATTCGTACATGAACCTCAGCGCTACGATGCGGAATTTCGGTTGCGCCGTCAATGACGAATTCGGCGACGTCGACGAGACCGGCATCATGGTCACCATCGCAGATATCTATCCCACGAAGAAGGAGCGGCATATTGCTACGTACGTTCCGAAGAAGCGGTAGTGCCAGGCTTCCCTGCCCGTCCGGCAGGCGGGGATACGCTTCGCTACTCAGCCTGACACTACTGCTTCTTCGAACGTTGTAAAACGCTCCGTTGGAGAATTTGAATCTTCTATTGACAGCTTCATTGTTTCTGCGGAAACAATGAAGCTTCAAAGAGCAAAAGCGATTTACTACCGGCATTCTCCTGTAACCAGGTGTCAGTCTGAGTAGCGGAGCGTATCGAAGACTGACACCGCTTATCTTTACACCGTGAAAATCACCTCAGCAGTTTATGTTACCAGCGGCGTTAAACTGGCGCAGCTTCCTACACCCGACAAGCCGGAGTATGCTTTCATCGGCCGCTCGAACGTGGGGAAATCCTCGCTGATCAATATGCTCTGCGGGATCCAGGGACTCGCGCGAACGTCAGGACGACCGGGAAAGACGCAGGTGATCAATCACTTTCTCATCAATAATTCCTGGTTCCTCGTCGATTTGCCGGGTTACGGCTACGCGAAAGTTTCGAAAGACAAACGCGCGGAGTTCGACAAGATGATCAGCAACTACATTCTACGCCGCGAAAACCTGCGCTGCATTTTCGTGCTCGTCGATTCGCGCATCGAGCCGCAGGAGCTCGATTTGAATTTCATGGCGAACCTCGCGGAGAACCGCATGCCTTTCTGCATCGTCTTCACGAAATGCGATAAGCTTTCCGGCACGCAGCTCGCCAAACAGGTAGCAGCATACAAGCGAACAATGCTGAAAGAATGGGAAGCGTTCCCCGTTCATTTCGAAACGTCGGCAGAAAGTGGCGACGGCAAAAAAGAATTGCTGCGCTGGATCGACGAAACGAACAAGCTGGAAATTTATTAGAATTTCATCCGCACGTGGCGGGTGAGGTGTTTGGTCTTGAACGTTTCCACGGAAAGGCCGCACATCGTGTACCAGTTCCCGTTCCAATACTGGAACTGCGCGAAGTATTCCGTGTCGCCGCCGAAGAGCCTGCTATGTACATCGATGTAGCCGAGCCGCATCCAGTTGCTGCCGTAGAGCAGATGGCCGAGCTCATTATCGTAGCCGTTGATATACGCCATGCCGTTGATGCCCCACGAGGCTTCCAATCCATAATCGGCGATGTTGCGGCTGCGGTTGTAAAAGCGAAGTTCTCCTGCAACAGTTGCTCCTGCTCCTGCGGTCGTCTTTTTAATCGCGGCTAAACGAACATCCACGTCCAGCATCAGGAACAGCTGCCGGTTCCAGGCCAGCAGCGGCCACGACTGTCCGTATTCGATCGTGACTCCTCCACCCAGCGCGTATTTGTCGTTCATCCAAAGACTGAAGCCGCTGGTCGCCGACTGCATCACGAAGTTGCCTCTCCAGCGCCCCGGCAAACCGTTACGAATACCGAACGGCGAAGACGTGGCCGACAGCAGCACAGGAAAAAGAAAACAAAGGATAAGCGGCGTAATTTTCTTCATGCGGGTTATCCAAATATACAACCTGCAGCTATTGCAATCAAGAAGTAACGCGATGGAAGCCCTGCCTTTTTCGCAGGATATATTTTCCATCCTGCCCTTTCACCAGCACGTCGATCACCAGCCGCGTCACATCCAGCGCGTGAATGCGGTAAACATATTGGTCCGGTTCGGTGCAATAGAGCCACAGCTCGCGTTTGTTTTTCAGCGTGTAGCTGCAGGAATAATTGGCATCCGGCAGATCGAAGAGCAAACTGCCTTCGGAAAACGTAATCGTTTGCGCGGCCGGCGAAAGATTTTTCTTCTTCAGCAATCCCGGTTTCTTTTCCCATTCGAGCTGCCATTTCGTTCCGGTGATCTGGTGAAGAAAATAGTAATCGATCTTTTTGGCGGAGAGTGAAACGGTCGTGAGCACAACCGTCAGCAGCAAAAACAATTTCTTCATACAAAAGCAAGACGTTTGACGCAGCCGCAAGTTGCCAATAAAAAAGCCGCCCCGGAATGGAAGCGGCTCTTTTGTTTTTCAAAAACCAAATTACTTCTTGTCCGAACCGATCAGCGTTACAAAGCCTGTGGTGCTGTAATCTTTCGTGTTCGTCAACGCGTGCAGGATGAAATAATACGTTCCGTCCGTGCAGGGCTGGCCGGAAGTAGAACGGCCGTCCCAATGAATTTCCGGGGCTTCGGATTCAAACACTTTCACACCCCAGCGATCGAAGATCTCGATCTTGTATTCTTTCAGCCCGCTGTTCGGGATATAGAATTCGTCGTTGGTACCGTCACCGTTCGGCGTAAATACGTTCGGGATCAGCACGCCTTCGAGCGCCGCAACGATCATCTGCGCCGTATCCGTGCAACCGCCCTGGCTCGTTACCGTGAGCGTTACCGTGTACGTTCCTGCGCCGGTATAACTGTGCGTCGGGTTCTGCTGCGTCGAGTTGTTGCCGTCGCCGAAATCCCAGGTCCAGCTGTTGCCGGTGCCGCCGGTCAGGTCGATGAAGGTGTAATCACTTCCCCATGCGCCGGCCACCGTATCCATGAACTGTGCGTTCGGAGCCGGGTTAACCGTCGGTGCGCAGGATGCGGGCAGCGACTGGCAACCGGTCGGAGAAACAGAAACAACTGAAACGTTGGCAACGCCGGTGGTCCAGGCCACGTCAAGCGAATCGGTGCCCTGGCCGGAAACGATCGAGCCGTTAGCAGGAACCGTCCAGACATAACCCTGTCCGCCGGAAGCAGCGAACGTTCCATTCGAATTTTCGCAGATCGTCGGGCAGGTGATGGTCGGCGTAACAGGACGCATATCGGTCAGCACGTACGGATCACCCGGGTTGACAAAGCCCCATGCGTTGCGCGTCTGCAGCGTAAAAATGCCGGACGTGCTCTGGTTGGTAGCGGCAATGTCGTTCCACTGGTTGTTGGTGGTGCGCCATTGTGCAGCGCTGTTCCACTGGCCGTCGCTGGCCGGGATATAATAAATAGCAACATCCGCCGCGTCACTGCCGGTCGGGCGAAGGATGGCGTGGTAGAAGTTGTTGTTCGCGGTACAGAACGAGTTATCGTTAATGCTGCGCTGGTAGCTATCCGTGTTCGGATCGTGGTTGATGAAGCGGACCGTGTACTCGTCGCTCGTTGCTGCTGCGCCGGGCGTGAGCAGGATCGGGCGGTAGCGCGTTGTTGCGACGCTGGAACCGACGGGGAATAAATAAGCGCCGCTACCGCTGGTGAGACGGGAAAGCACACCGGGCGCATCACTGCTGACGAAGCCTTCGCTGCCGGGCGTCTGGTTGTTCTGAACGGCGTTCGTGTTTGTGTTCTGCACGAAGAACGTGTTTGTCATCGTCTCGAGCTCGCGGTCGTTGAGCGAATCGTTACCGGAAGCGTCGCTGATCGCGTTTACAAGCAGCAGCGTCTTCTTGCGGTTGTTGCCGGTACCGTTGCCGAGCAGCGTCAGGTTGTGAAAGGTCGTAACCGTACCGTTCGTGCTGGTGATGAACTGCTGCGTGTTGCCGTAAAGACGAACCGTGCTGCTGTTGGCGACGAAGGTTGCGTTGTTGATCCAGTCCTGCTCCACCTGGTACGTACCGCTGCCCTGCGCTGCCGAAGAAGCGTTGATGGTAAACGTGCCGGGCAGCGTCAGCGAAGAGTTCTTCGTGGTCGTGACCGAACCGTCGTTGGTGAAGGTGGACGTATTGTCGAGGGTGATCCCGCCGTTGCACCAGAGAATGCCGCCGTTGGTGACGGCAACCGTTGCGCCGTTCGAATAGAAGATCTGCGCGTGCAGACCGGCCGAAGCGGCAAGTGCGAAAAGGGTCGTAAGCAGGGGGTACTTCTGTTTCATGGGTGTAGCGGGATTTAACCGTGCCAAAAACAAAATAAAACAATTTCCCGGAGATGCGCAATAGCCGGAAAACGCGCGAAAATCCGACCAGCCGGGCACGGAAAACCCTCGATCTGTTGCTGCATTTTTTTGGTTTTATCATCTCCGGACGAAACTTTTCGGAAGCCATTACAGGTATCTTCGCGACTGTTTGCCGCTTTCTTTATGCGCTCCACCCTGCTTTTTACCGTCTTTTTTCTTGTTTCAACGCTTCATGCCCAGCCCGGGCGGGATTCGCTCCTGCGGCAATGGCACAATCCTGCTTTGCCCGATACGGTACGGCTGGAAAGCATGGATGGGCTGATCTGGGATTATTACATGTTCCGCTTGCCCGACAGCGCCGAATATTACGCCGGCCTCGAATACGATTTCGCTGCGAAGCAGGGACAGCAAACCTACATGGGCTACGCGCTGAATGCCCTTGGTGTGAGCAATGCTGAGCGCGGCAACAGCTACAAAGCGCTCGATTACCACCGCCGGGCGCTGGAACTGCGGCAGCGCATGAAGGACGAACGCGGCACGGGCGTCTCCTGGAATAACCTGGGACTTTGTTATTACAAGCTCGGGCAATATCCGCAGGCGATCGAGTGTTATTTCAAGGCGCTGAAGATCCGCGAAAAGATCGGCGACAAATCGGGCATGGCCACTTCCATCGGCAACATCGGGGCGGTTTACCAGACGCAGGGCGATCTCCGGAACGCGATGGTGTATGAGCAGCGCGCGCTGGCCATTTACGATACGCTGCACAACACCAGCGGCATGGCCCGGCAGCTGAGCAACCTGAGTTTTCAGTATGCGGAGCTGGGCGATACGGCCACCGCCATCCGCTACCAGCTGCGCAGCCTCGGCCTGTATGAGCAAAACAACAACCTCAGCGGTTATTCGACGGTGCTCCGGAGCCTTGCCAATATCTATGCCGACCAGCATCGTTACCGGCTGGCGGATTCCTGCGCGCAACGAAGCCTGGAGATCGAGCTGCAGCGGCACGACAGCCTCGGCATCATGCATGCGTATTACAGCATCGCGACCAATGCCTACCAGCAAAAGAATTGTACGCGTGCGATCCAATATGCGAAACAGGCGCTGGCGATCGCCGACACGCTTCATGCGCTGAACATGCAGTACGCGATCGGTGATTTTCTCTATCGTCGCTATAAGGATGCCGGCAATTTCCCGGAGGCGTTGCGCATTCTCGAAAAAACGCGGATCACCGGCGACAGCATGCAGGCACAGAAGCTCGGGGAGAAGATCTACAAAGAGCAGCTGAAGTACGACTACGAGAAAAAATCGGAGCAGCTGCGTGCCGCCAGCATCCGGCGGGAATTGCGGCTCGCTGCGCGTACGGACGAAGAAACGCTTCAAAGGAACCGTTGGATCGCCATTTTCATCGTCGTGCTGGCGTTGCTGGCGGGCGGGCTTTTTTTCTACGTTCGCAACGCGCGGCAGAAAAGCGTGATCGCGGCGCAGAAGAACAACCTGCTCAAGCAACAGCTGCTGATCTCGCAGCTCAATCCGCATTTCATCTTCAATTCGCTGAATGCGATCCAGCAATTTATTTTCAGCCAGGACAGTTTGCAGGCGGGCAATTACCTCGGGCGCTTCGCCGACCTGATGCGCATGATCCTGAATTTCTCGCGCGAAGATTTTATCGGCGTCGACGCGGAAAAAAAATTCCTGACGGAATATCTCGAGCTGCAGCAACTGCGATTCCGCGGCAGTTTCTCCTATGAAATCGCGATCGATCCGTCCATTGATGAAGAGCTCACGCAATTGCCGCCCATGCTCGCGCAGCCGTTCGTGGAGAATGCGATTGAGCATGGCGTGAGCCGTTTAAAAAGCGGCGGACAAGTGCGGGTGCGCCTTTCACGTTCGGGTAACCTGCTGCGTTACGACATTGAAGACAACGGGCCGGGCTTCGCAGCAAAGCAACAACACGCCGCCACGCGCGCTCACCAGCCGCTGGCGACGATCATTACCCGTGAGCGATTGGATGCGCTGGGCGGCGCGAAAGCTTTATCGGGTATTCATCTTTCAGACCGGCAGGCAGAAAGCTCCGGCGAAAGCGGCGTGCATGTATGGTTCACTTTTCCTTTTCAGCAAACGTTATGATCCGGACCGTTATCATCGACGACGAGGCAGGCAACATCGACCTGCTCACAGGATTGCTCCGCACCTATGCGCCGCAGCTGGAAATTGCCGGTACTGCAGGTTCGGTGCAGGAAGGATACGCGCTGGTCTTGCGCGAACGCCCGGCATTGCTGCTGCTCGACGTGCAGATGGGCGACGGCACCGGCTTCGACCTGCTGCAGTTGCTGGGCGCATTGCCGCTGAAAGTTATTTTCATCACCGCGCACCAGCAATTCGCGATCGATGCGTTTCATTTTTCGGCGATCGATTACCTGCTGAAACCGATTGTGCCGGCGCAATTGCTGGCAGCGGTGCGCAAAGCGGAAGAAGCGCTCAGCAACGAAGAGCTGCGGCTGAAGCTCGACACGCTGCTGGGCAATCTCGGTGAAACGTCGCAGCGAAAGAAAAAGCTCGTGCTCAAAACGCTCGACCGCGTGTACGCCGTGACCAGCCCGGAGATCGTGCGTTTTCAATCCGACGGCAGCTACACGACGGTTTATCTAGCCGACGGCAAAAAGATCGTCGTATCACGCCTGCTGAAAGAGTTCGAAGAGCTGCTCGGCAATTCCGGTTTCCTGCGCGTGCACCAGTCGCATCTCGTCAATCTCGATTTCGTTTTCTATTTCGAAAAATCCGACAGCATCCTCGTGATGAAAGACCAGTCGGCCATCCCGGTTTCTTCCCGCCGGAAAGACCAGCTGCTCCGCGCGATCTGACCGCCGCAGATTTCCTGCTGTCCCGCACGAATTTCAATCGGGTGCCTGCGCTTATCAATCAACTCCCCTCTCCCGCTCCTGCGACTTCATCTTTGCGTCGAATCAAAAACGCAAAACGATGAAAAGAAAACGAAGTCCCTGGAAGCTGACGGCGCTGGCCGTGCTCTTCTCTCCTGTGCTCTTCGCACAAATCCCGCAATTCCAGTGGGCCAATTCGGTCAACGAGCTGGCGGGTGAAAATGAGAACGCAGAAAGCTATTCCTGCGCTGTCGATCCGTCCGGGAATGTTTACCAGGCGGGCAACTTTGACGGGACGATGGATTTTGATCCGGGCGCCGGGAACGTGTCCATGACGGGTGGCACGAACGCTGTCTTCATCCGGAAACTCGATCCGGCCGGGAACCTCCTTTGGGTAAAACAAATCGGGCTGAGCTCGCAGATCCATGCGCTCGGAATTGCGGCCGATGATTACGGCGTTTATACGACCGGCTATTTCTACGGCACGGTCAATTTCAATCCCGGCGGCACCCACAACCTGACCGCTGCAGGCAGCATGGATTTGTTCATCAGCATGCTCGACGCGGACGGCCTTTACAAAGGCTCTTTCCGTAGCGGCGGCGTCGGTGACGATCGTGGAAATTCCATTGCAGCGCGCAACGGCCTGCTGTATGTCATCGGCTCCTTCAGCAGCTCGTTCGATGCAAACCCGACAACGCTCGGTGTAGCCAACGTTGCTTCACACGGCGGAACGGACATCTGGATTCTTCGCGTCGGAGGAACAGGCACATTCAGCTGGGTCCGCACATTCGGCAGCACCAACAGCGAACCCTCCTCCGCCGGCAACTACGGCAAGGAGCGGCTGGGCATTGCCGTCAACCAGGCCACGGGCGACGTGTATGCGACGGGGGTCCACGCGGGCGCGATGGACCTGGATCCGACCAGCGGCATAAACAACGTACCGACCGGCGGCGCTTTCCTGTTGAAGCTCACCTCGGCGGGCGCTTATAGCTGGGGCAACATACTGACCGCTTCCGCTTCGATGGCAGCACAGGGTGTCAGCGTCGATGCTGCCGGCAACGTTTACCAGTGCGGCACATTTTCCGGCACATCCAACTTCAATCCTGCCGGAACCTACAACATGAGCTCGTCGAACCAGGACTTCTTCATCCGCAAGCTGGACGCCTCGGGCGCATTCGTGTGGGCGCAGCATTACGGCAACGCTTCTTCCGTAGAAGAGTCGTATGCGATCGCTGCTTCTCCGCAGGGCAATGTGTTCGTCACGGGAAGATTTTACGGAACTGTCGATTTCGATCCTTCCGGCTCTACGGCCAACCTCGTCTCTGCCGGCGGATCAGCCGATGCGTTTTACGCCAGCTACAGCGGCGTGGACGGCAGCTATCTCTGGGCAGGACGCGCCGGCACAACCGATATGGACGAGCCTTACGATATCTGCGTCGACTATGCAGGAGCCATGTATGCCAGCGGCAGGTTCCGGGGTTATGGAAACTACAACACCAACGGCGGCACCTGGATGCTGCCCGCGGACAATACAACAACCACGTCTGTTTTCTTCCGCGCTTACCTGCTGAAGATCGAACCGGTCTGCACAGGCACCGTTACCAACCCTGGTTTCGAATGGGCGAAGCAGATGGTGCAGTCCGGCATTGCTTACGGTCAGGCGGTACGCACCGATGCCGACGGTAATGTTTATTCCACGGGTGAATTCACCGGCACGGTTGATTTCGATCCGGGCGCAGGCGTTACCTCGGTGGCTTCTTTTGGTGGAAAAGACATTTACCTGATGAAGCAGGACGCTACCGGCAACCTGCTGTGGGTGCAGCAATTCAAAGGTCGCGGTGACGACTACAGCTATTCGCTCAGCATCGACGATAGCGGCAACGTAGCGATCGGCGGCAAATTCAATTATGATCTTCTCTTCAGCCCGGTGCCTTCGCTGTATTACACGACGAATGGCAGCGATGATATCGTGGTAGCGAAATTCGACCCGAGCGGCAACCTGCTCTGGAGCCACCAGTTCGGCGGTACGGCTTCGGATTATTGCAACGCTGTCGCATTCGATGCAACGGGCAATCTCGGCTGCACCGGCGGTTTCGGAGCGACCGTGAATTTTGATCCGGTCGGCACGGCGAATAAGACTTCGCTTGGCCAGACCGATATGTACCTGCAAAAGCTGGACGCTTCGGGCAACCTGGTTTACATCACGCAGGAAGGCGGCACCAGCACCGAATACGGACAATCACTGTGCTTCGACGCAAGCGGATTCGCTTATGTGACGGGCAGCTTCAGCGGTACCACCGATTTCAACTACAGCTCGACGCCGGCAGTTACGCTGACGGCAGCAGGCGGTTATGATGGTTTCGTGGGCCGCTTCCGCACGAACGGCACCTGCTTCTGGGCGAAAGCCATCAGCGGCACCAGCACCGATCGCGGCGTTGCCATTGCGTACGATCCGCTTTACAACTTCGTGTATGTAACCGGTGTGTTCGACGGCACAGCCAGCTTCAACGGCACCTCCGTGACCAGCCCGGGAACAGCCGTAGGCTTCGTATGGAAGTTGTCGCCCAACGCCATTAACGCCTGGGTGAAAACATTCGGTGCGGTAAGCGCATACGTGTATTTCCAGGCGATCGCGACTGATGCATGCGGCGATGTTTGCGTAGCCGGACATTTCCTCAATACCGTGGATTTCGATCCGGGCCCGGGCGTGCACACGCATTCTCCGTCAG
>CAMLEF010000096.1 GCA_946478675.1 uncultured Flavobacteriales bacterium
CACGGATCAGTCGACGACGATCAACGGCAATATCGTTTCCTGGAACTGGAATTTCAACGACGGCAACACGAGCACGCAATCCGATCCGCTGCATGCGTTTGCGATGGTGAACGACAGCTTCGACGTGTCGCTCATCGTTACGAATACCGACGGTTGCTCCGATACGATCACGCAGCTCGTGACGACGTATCCGTTGCCCGTGATGAATTTCGGTCCGCTTTCCGCGAGCGGCTGTGAAGATTATACGGCGACGTTCAACGACAATTCAACGGTGAGCGGCGGCAACATCGTGAACTGGTTCTGGGATTTCGGCGACGGCAATCTCGGCTTCACGCAGAACCCCGTACACACGTACACCGATTCCGGATCGTATGTTGTTTCGCTTGCGGTGACGAGCTCGTACGGCTGCACGTTCATCGATACGCTGAATTACCCGGTGATCGTTTATCCGAAACCCGTTGCGGATTTCACGCCGTCGCCGGTGAGCACTTCGATCCTCACGCCGAATATCGACTTCACCGACGCATCACAAGGCGCGATGTACTGGCAATGGGATTTCGGCGATTTCGGCAGCAGCAACCTGCAGAATCCTTCACACCTGTACGCCGACACCGGCCAGTACAACGTCACGCAGATCGTCGTCAACCAATACGGCTGCAGCGACACGACGCTTGTTCCCGTGTGGATCCAGGCGGAGTTCACGTTCTTCATCCCGAACGCCTTTACGCCGAACGGTGACGGGCACAACGAGATCTTCATGGGCGAAGGCATGGGCATTGTCGATTTCGATATGCTCGTATTCGATCGCTGGGGCAATGTCATCTTCGAATCGAAAGATCCCGCTGTTGGCTGGGACGGCAGGCTGAAGAGCGGCAACCGCGCAGAGATCGACGTCTACGTCTACAAGATCTACATCCGCGACGTAACGGGCGTGGAGCATACGTTTATCGGCCACGTGAGCCTTGTGCGTTGATCGAATAGATTTTTCTGATTTATTTTCTTCCTTCCTTGTTTGAGCGGAGTTCCCCGCTTGTTCGAGCGGAGTCGAGAACCTTTTCCCTGCACATCGTATTTCTCATCAAAAACCGTTGCTTCTCTTCCGCTAACCGTAGACTTTCTTCCCCCAAAATCTTTTGTTAAAAATTTCATCCGTTTGAAAACGAACCCCAAAGATTCGGGCATGAATCTGTGTGTCTATCGCTTATAGTATTAATCACTTTTTAAAACTCTTGCAATATGAAACCGAATGATAAACAGAAAGGCCAGTCGCCCGAAAATATGAATCAGAAAGGCGATGAAAACATGAAGGCCAACGCGCAGAACAAATCTGACGCGAACCAGAAAAAAGACGAATCGTTCAACAATGAAGTGAACGCAGATCCGTCCAAAAAGCAAAAATCGCTCGAGCCGATTGCCACCGCGGAACCCGAAAAGCCCGAATCACAAAAACAGGATCCCAAAGAGAAACAGCAGTCGGGTCTTACCAATGAACACGAAACCGACGAAGAGCTCGACCTCGACCAAACGGAAGAACGGGATATCGAAGGACAGGGCATGGGCCGTGAAAAAGGAAATGAGAAAGCCGGCATCGAAATGAAATCCGCCGGTCAGCTGAAAAATTCCGGCGAAGAAAAACAACAATCCTCCGGCAAGACGGAGATGAGCGTCGGGAAAAACGAACCCGGCGCAGAACAGAAAAATCAGCCGGCCGATCGTAACGCACCGAAGAAGGACCGTATGGCCAATGACAAAACCGGTGTCAAGAATTACGATCACCAGGATGCGCAGCGCAACAAAGAGAAAAACAAAAAAGTATAAGACGCCGCATCTTCTCATGCAACGAAAAAGGACTTCACATCGAAGTCCTTTTTCGTTTTACTGCTTGTCTTCTCTGCTTGTTCGAGCGGAGTCGGGAACCTGTTTCATTGAACTACTCCAACTTCCCAACTCCGCTGAATCTCTCTTAAAAAAACGCACTCACTCCTGCTGGTGGTCCTTCTGATCTCTCGAATCCTTGTGCTCCTGGTTTTTCGCTTCCATATCGGAAAGCGCTTCTACGTTCTTGAGGAACTTGCCGACGTTCTCATCGGCGTACATGCCATACGCATCGGAAAGCGTTCCTTTCGTGCCGTCGCACGTTTCGATGCGATAGATGATCGAGTTGTCGCCGGGATCACTCGTGCCTTCGAAACGATGATGGTCGATAATCTTCACGTCAACCGGCGGATAACCTTGTTCCTTGTTCATCGTGTGAAGCGAATTGTCGCGGACGATAAAATCTTCCGTGTAGCCGTCATTCTTCGCGAGCGTGATGTATTCGATCGGCGTCAGCTGTCGCGTGGAATCTCCCTTCGGCTGCGAAGGTTTCTGATCTTCTTTGATTGGTTTCATAGGATTACATGTTTATGACTGTAAGAAGTAATGCAAAAAAGGTTCCTGCCGCGGCACAATGCTTTCTTCATTGGTAATTAGCGAAAAGAGAATTCCACAATTCCCGTTTCCAGTTGCCCGGATTGCTCAAACTGTGGCGCACCTTCCACGAAAATCACGCAACAAAAACGATTGATATTCTAAAAGCAATTCGTTTTCAGTGCAATAGAAAAAAGGCGCAGGAGTTGAATTGTAACGGAACGAGGCGGAATCCGAAAAGCCTGTGATGAAGAGAGTAGGAACACTAAAACGTACAGACATGAATTTTGTAAAAGCAATTGCCTTTGGACTTATTATCTGCACCATGGCTATTACTGGCTGCAAAAAAGACGATTTCCAGGAAACAGGACAAAGCACCTCTCCGAACCTTTCTTTCCGCGGCGGACTCGCCTTCAACGTGAAAGACGGTAACGGCAACGCGATCGCAGGTGCTACCATGTCCATCGCGCTTTCCCAGTCAGAACTCAACAGCGGCACTTATCTCGCAACGCATAACACCGATGCCAGCGGCCACGTCGACTTCGGTCAGCTCAACTCCGGCAACTACTACTATCGCGTAGACGTAACGATCAACAACGTTCCGTACCACGGTGAAGGCGTAGTACAAGTGCAGGGTGGAGAAAACCTGACGCAGGAATTGACACTGCAGTAACGAATAAAAAGAGCGGTCACCCGTACCGCTCTTCCTTCCATTCAACACAACCAGGCAACTGCCTAATTAAATACAACAAGCTATGAAAACCACAACCGAAAAGACCACCAAAGCGCTGCGGGAGCTGATCATCATCAACAACGATCGCACCGAAGGTTACCAGCGTGCTTCTGAAGAAGCCAAGGACGGCGATCTCAAGATCATGTTCGGCAAATTCAGCAGCCAGAGCAAACGTTTCGCTGAAGAGCTGAGCTCCTTCGTAACGTTCGACGACGTTCCCGAAGACGACAAAACCACCAACTCCGGTAAGCTCTACCGTGTATGGATGGACATGAAAGCAGCGCTCGCCGGCAACAACCGCAAAGCAGTGCTCACTTCCTGCGAGTTCGGCGAAGACGTGGCGAAAAAAACATACGATACCGTTCTCGAGAACACCGAAGATATCCCGAGCGACGCACTTGCAGTGATCCGCCGTCAGCGCACGGAACTGCAGGCCGCGCACGATTCGGTTAAGTCTATGCGTGACCGGGCATCCTGATTTGAACAGTAGGGAACAGGACCCAAATGGCAGCAGGGAGAAATCTCTGCTGCCTTTTTTTGTTACGTGGTTTGTGAGAATGAAGGAGAATTGTGATGGCGGGTCACGAATTACGAATGGCTACGAATATACGAATGCGTGAATGGGGCGGTCGTGCCCGAACGGATCGTTTAGAAAAAGAGAATCGTTTAAATAATTTGGAGCTGGAACTGTAGCAATCACCAGGGAAGAACGGTCCCGCTATCCGCTGTACTCCTCAGCGTAAAAAAGTAAACCTCGAAGGTTTCCAAAAACCTTCGAGGTTTACTTTTTTACGCTTCCGGGGTGCCGCTCCTATCGGGGCTATTCAAGATGCTTTCGGAATTTTCAACCGCGAACGAAACGAAAACGCAACGCGAGTCTCTCCGGGACTAGTTTGTCAGTATAAAACCAAAGCCAACATCAACACAATTACCAAACATCACCGTGCAACTCCATTCAACCGCACCAATTCATCATCTCACCAACCCACCCAACTAACCAACTCAACCAACTCAATCAACTCAATCACACCAATCAAATATCAAACATCAATAATCAAACATCAACTATCCATCGGAAACCTGCACACCACCTCCGTACCACCACCCTCCACATCACGCAGCTCCACGCTTCCCCCATGCGCCTTCATAATCTTCTCCGCGATCGTCAATCCAAAACCGAGATGATCATTCCGCGTTGAGAAAAACGGCTCGAACGCATGCTGTTTCACCTCTTCACTCATGCCGTGGCCATTGTCGCGCACGCGGAGCACCGCTTCTTTGCCTTCGTGGCGCAGGGAAACACTGATCGACTTTGCGCCCGACTGCTGCGCGTTGAAAAATAAATTCTGCAGCAGCAGGTCGATACGTTCGCTGTCGACATTCGCCATGATGGGCGAGGATTCGATCGTTTCCGAAACGCTGCCTTTTTTCGAATACTGCGCGTTGAATTTTTCTACGATGTCGCGGACAATATGTGCAAGGTCCTGCGGCTCGGAACGAAGCACGATGCGGCCGGTCGCAATCGAGAACCGGGATACGGATTGATTCACCTTTTCACCGGCGCGCGTGATCATGTCGAGGTAGAAGCCCGCTACATCATCCTGGCTGCAGCTCTCGGCAAGACGATCGATGCTCAGCGTTAAGCTCGTGAGCGAATTGCGCACGTCATGCGCGAGGGAAGAAGCCACCTTCGCAATTTTCTCGCGCGAGAAATGCAGCGACGATTCATGCTCCTGCAGGTAACGTGCGCGGCTGATCACGAACAGCAACCGGTGGTTGACATCGCCGTTCCATTCTTCGCGCAGGATCACGTCGGAAGCGCCGTGA
The DNA here is from genome assembly GCA_946478675.1 of uncultured Flavobacteriales bacterium. Next base: position 4,970 of record CAMLEF010000096.1, read on the forward strand.
CGGATCGCTTCTTCACCCGCCGCGACAGTTTCCGCCAGCGCAATAACGGGCACGGCAGGAAACGACTGCAGCAGCATGTCGAGCGCCGCCAATGGTGAATCGAAGCCGGTGATGCTGCCGGAAATGATCACGTCGAATTTTTCGGTGGTGGCGCGGAGCACTTCTTCGCGCGAAACGGCAGTAGTGAAATTGCCCGGCTGCGCGCTGTGGTCAGCGACGAGAATACGGGTTGAATGGAGTTCAGGCATGCGGGTGTTTCTTTTTGCGGATCGAAAAGCGAATGTGTTTGGTATCGTCGTGATTGCCTTGCAGCTTCATCCTGCCGTTGCTGGTGAACGTCGCCGGCACTTCATTCTCCACGATGCCTTCCACCGACGTGATCGTTCCGTGCATGACAAAGCTATAATCTATGTCTTCTTTAAACAACACGACCTGCGTGATCAGCCCGAGCTTGTTCTTCAGCTTCACCTGCACGGGAATTTTTACGTCGGTCGAATCCAGCGCGCCGATGTCCAGGTTCGGAAGAAAGCCGTGCGCCGCGATGAGCTGCTCGCCGGTGATGTCGTAGCTGATGTTTTTCAAGTGAAATTCGCGGTCGTTGCGGTTCACGATCCGCAGCGTCAGCTCCAGTCCGTGCAGGCCGTTCTCTTTTCCCGTGTATACGATCTCGCGCAACGTAAGTTTGGGCGGCACCGGCACTTTCACGGCGATCTCTTCACGGAAATCCTGCGGCGCATCGAAGCCGAACACGTCGAATAGCAGCGTTCCCTGCACGAGCAGGTAAGCCGAATCTTCCGATTGATGTTCGCGGATCTTGCCGATGATCTTGCGCACCGGCAGCGTCACGGAAAAGTCTTCGTCGCGTGTTTCATTGGGCGCTAATGTGCGCAGCGAATCGTTGGAATAGGCCAGCAGGCGCGTCGTGTCGTCAAACACGCCGAGGGTGACACTCTTCAGCTTGAAGTTCCAGGCGCCGCGGTTGCGGATGCGCAAACGGAAACGCACATGCGCGCTGTCGCTGGTGATGGCGATGCGCGTGAACGTCAGCTTCTCCACTTTCGGCAGCGTATGCGCGAAGATCGGCTTGCGGAAAGCCACCAGCAGCCCGGCAAGGACCGCGAGAACCAGCAGGAAGATCAGGAAACGGCGCATACGATCATTTTGATTGTTTCTGGTTGTTTTTCCAATGGAGAATTTTGTCAAACATGCTTTTTTTCTCTTCCTGCTTCCCGACGGAATCGATCGAGACGGAATTATCCAGCGAAGGCCGCAGCGCATGCACGAACGCATTTCGCAGGATCGCCAGCACGGCTTCCAATATATTGACGCGCGCTTCGTTGAATTTCCCGTTGAACGGCACCTTTGTCGCAAACTGCTCATGCGTCGGGTTCGTCAGCAGCGAAACCGTCGTACCGAGAAACGCTTCCCACGCGATCTGCGGCAGCGAACCTTCATCCTTCGTCAGGTCGACGATATCAACGTCTTTGATCAGCGGCTTGACGTAGCCTGTGAACTCGCCGCCTTTCGCCGCCACTTCCGTGTACATCGCCATTGTTCCTTTCTCCACGTCGAAGTCGGCGTACGCGCGGAACATCGGGTTCAGGTTGATGAGATTCGTTTTCGTCATCACGGCGTTGAGGTCGAAGGTCGGTGTGTCGTTCAGCGGATCGAGCTTGCAGAGCACCTGCAGGTTGCCGTCGTATAGGCTGCTGCGCATGACGATGTTCGCCGGCAACTTCACGCCCTGTTGCGGTTCGTTTGTCAATCCTTCACCTTCGAGCATCACATGCGTCATCGGCAGGTCGACGTTGTATTTTTCGCGCACGTCGATATAATGGATCTGTCCTTCGTGCACGGAAAAATGGTTGATGCGCACCGGCATGAAATCGCGCACGAGCTGCAGGAAATTCGTCGAATCTTTTTTCGCGCCTTTACCGATCGTTTTGTTCAGCGTGTATTTCAACACCGGCTGCTCGAAACGAACGGAGCCGACGAGCTTCTTCTGCCGCACCTCGTTCCATTCGAGGGAAAGATCGATGCGCGGACAGGAGAAAAAATCCGTCGTGTCTTTGCCGTCGACCTTCTTGATGAAAATATTCTTGATGACGTATGCGCCGCGGTAAAGTTGCAGGTCAACGTCCTCGATGTGTCCGTAATTGCCGTCGAGCGAAGCCAGTTTTTTATTCGCGTAATACAGCACGATATACGGAAGTGCGATGCGGATGCCGATCAGCACGACGATGAAGACGATGAGGAATCGCAGGAACCGGCGTTTTTTCCGGGGTGGGGGAGAAGAAGACGTTTCTGCCATAGCATTTGAATAAAAACAATGACTGCGTCGCCCGCTGCTTCATGGTGAAAAATCATGCCAAAAGAAACCGGAATCGTTTTTGCCGGAAGATTAAAAAACAACGCTATGAAAACCCGCTTCAAAGACCATGGCAGCATCGTTTTTCTGCATACCGTCGTTTCCGATTTTTTCAGCGATAAGATCCTGAAGATGGCGGCGTCGCTTGCATACAGCACGCTCATCGCTTTCCCCGCGCTGTTAATCATCATCCTCTGGGTCTCGTCGATGTTTTACGATTCTGTCGATATCCGCGAAACAATCACGTCGCACGTTGCGAGCCTCGTGGGCAAAGGCGTCGCGAAGGAAGTGGACGAGGTGATGAACAATTCGCGCTTCGATTATACGTCGATCTGGGCGAAAGCGCTCGGTATCGCGGCGCTGCTGCTCGGCGCCACCGGCATCTTCAGCGAGATCCAGGATTCGATCAACACGATCTGGGGATTGAAAACAAAACCCCGCGCCGGTTTCCTGAAGATCTTCATCAATCGCCTGCTGTCGTTTTCCATCATCATCTCGCTTGGTTTCATCCTCGTCGTTTCGCTCGTGGCCAACGCGCTGATGACAACCTTCATTGACAAAGTGCAGGCGCGTTTCCCCGATATCCCGATCCTGTTTTATTACATCGTCAACCAGCTGCTGATGTGCGGCGTGCTCATCCTGCTCTTCGGCGCCATCTTCAAGATCCTGCCCGACGCGAAGATCTCCTGGCGCGACGTGCTCTTCAGCGCAGTGGCCACGACCGTGCTGTTTATGATCGGGAAATTCCTGATCGAATACATTCTCTCGCACAACGCCACCGTGAGCCTGTACGGTTCGGCCGGCTCGGTGATCATCCTGATGCTGTGGGTGTATTATTCCTCCGTCATTCTTTATCTCGGCGCGGAGATCACGCAAGCCTGGGTGAAGACAAGAGGACGACGCATTCACCCGAACCGCTACGCCGTGTGGGTGGAAACGAAAGCCGTCGCTGTGCCTTCGAATACGGAAGTGAGCAAAGTGCAGGAACCTGTCAAAGAGAAAACGGAAGTTTCACCAATTAAAAAATAAACGTCATGAACAATTTGCTGTATACCATCGCCGTCATTCTCGTCCTCATCTGGGCGGTCGGCTTTTTCGCTTACAACACCGGCGGCATCATTCATTTGCTGCTCGTCATCGCCATGATCGCGATCCTCTTACGGATCATTCGTGGAAAAGACCCGGTATAGTGTGGAAAGGACGGAATTCCGGCCGGAAAAATCCACAGGCTGTGGAAATATTTCCTCAAATCCGGAACCGTTCGGTTTTTACACTTCCTCTTTTCACTTGTAATCAGGAGAGAAGCAGACTTGGCATAATATTCCATTCTACAGAACTAAACGAATCGCTATGAAGAAAAAAATGCTTGCACTCGTTGGAGCCGGAGTGGCTACAGGTGCGTTCCTCAATACGGAGAAAGGAAAAGAGTTCAAGAACAACGTGAAGGCGAAAGCGAAAGAACTCGTTGAAGCTGCCGAAGAAAAATACGAAGAGGTGAAGGAAGACGTGAAAGAGCGTGTGAAGAAAGCTTCCACCACCATTCGCAAAAAAGTAAAAGAAGCGGCCATCAACGCGCTCGAGAAAGAAGAGAAAGTTCACAACGTCGTTCGTACGGTGCTGGAGAAAGCTTCGCAGATCAACGATGCGAACGAGATCGAAGAAGAGCTCGAGGTCGAAGCAGGCCTTGTTCGCCGCAATTCGAAAGCCCGTCTTGCGAAAGCGGAAGTAACGACCCGCGCCATCAAGCGCATGCAGGCGAAACGCAAATCCGGCGGCCGCAGCAACGGCGGAAGCACCCGCAAACCGGCGCGTTCCAGCGCACGTTAACGTTCAAACACAATGGAAACCAGTAACGGGATTGCCGGGCCTCAGAAGGAAGTGGGGACGCCGCAGACTGAGATCGAAGACCTCGCCGATCATCTCCGGGAATACATCGGGATGCGGCGGGAGCTGGTCGAGCTGAAAGTGCTCAACAAGATCTTTCGTGTTTCTGCTTCGGCGGTGCAGTGGGGCGTGATGCTTTACATCGCGATCACCTTCCTGTTCTTCGTGAGCATCGGTGCTGCCTTGTGGATCGATGAGGCGCTCGGCAGTCGCTTTACCGGTTTTTTCATTGTTGCGGGATTTTACCTGGTGCTCGGAGTATTCGCTTTCCTGTTCCGGGATAAGCTCATCCGCAAGCCGGTGGCGAACCGGATTATCGATCATATTGTAAACGAAGACGAAGACGACGATGGCACTGCACACGAAAGCACGGATCACGAATCGTGAGGAGCTGCGCCGCAGGATCCATTTCCTGACGGAAGAGCTGGAGAAGAAAGAGCAGCAGATGAAGACCGACGTGAAGGAAGTTCATGAATCGTTGCAGATCAAAAACATGGTCCGCAACGTATTCGAGGAGTTCCGTGAGAATTCGGAAATGCGTGCAGGCGTGATGGAAGCGGCCCTGGATGCCGGTGTAAACGTTTTGATCGATAAGCTGGTGATGCGAAAAAAACACAGCGTCAAAAATTACCTCATCAGTGCGGCACTGCGAAGGCTGGCGGCGTTTTATATTTCGAAACGCGCTAAGCTGATGCAGGAAAAACAAGGAATGCCTTAAATTTGTAAATTGGAATTGCGGAATCGGGCGTATAACTCCGCGAGACCATAGCCTGTTCTTTGACCCCGCATTTTAATTCAGTTCTTCCTAAATCAAAGAAGATGCACAAAATTCTGGTCATTGACGACGACATGGATATCTGCAACCTGCTCGAGCGGTTCTTATCCAAAAAAGGGTATGCTGTGAAAACAGCTTTTTCACCTGCCGCAGCACTCGCGCTGATCAAGGCTAATTCATTCGACGTAGTGCTTTCCGATTTCCGCCTCGGCCATACCGACGGCCGCGAGATCCTCAAAGCCGTGAAAGAGAAAGACCCATCTACGCAGGTCATCATCATCACCGGTTATTCCGATGTGAAAGTGGCCGTAGACGTGATCAAGATGGGCGCGTTCGATTACATCACCAAGCCGCTGCTCCCGGATGAAATTCTCATGCTGCTGGAAAAAGCGCTGACGAAAACGGATGACGTGCGCCAGGGAAAAGATACTTCCGCCTATGCCATTTCCGATCACGGCGTGACCGCCCGCGCGGAAGGCGAATCACAATACATCGCCGGCGTCAGCCCGCAGGCCCGTGAAGTGGAACGCCAGATCCAGCTCGTGGCGCCGACTTCCTACAGCGTCATCATCTACGGCGAATCCGGTACCGGCAAAGAATCCATCGCGCATGCGATCCACATGAACAGCCCGCGCCGCAACAAACCGTTCGTCGCTGTCGACTGTGGTGCGATGACCAGGGAGCTGGCCACGAGCGAGCTGTTCGGTCACGAGAAAGGCGCGTTTACCGGTGCGCTCACGCAGAAGATCGGCCACTTCGAATCCGCGAACGGCGGAACGATCTTCCTCGACGAGGTCGCTAACCTTCCGTACGATACGCAGGTAGCGCTGCTCCGCGTCGTGCAGGAACGGAAGCTGCGTCGTCTCGGCGGACAAAAAGAGATCAGCATCGACGTGCGTATCATCGTCGCATCGAACGAACGTTTGGGTGACGGCAAAAAATTCCGTGAGGACCTTTACCATCGCTTCAACGAATTCAGCATCGACCTGTACCCGCTGCGGGACCGCGGCAAGGACATCGAGCTGTTCGCGTATCACTTCCTGCGCATGGCAACGGCCGAGCTGCACAAGAACATCACGCGCTTCTCGCCTGAAGTGATCGCGGTGTTCAACAAGTACCGCTGGCCCGGCAACCTGCGCGAGCTGAACAACGTGGTGAAACGCGTGGCGCTGCTCACCTCCGGCGAAGAAGTGCAGCTGAGCTCGCTCCCGCACGAGATCACCTTCGGCGAAAAATTCTCTTTCGACGGACCGAACAAATCGTCGTCGACCGAAGATGCGCCCGGCAACCTGAAAGCCGTTGCGCTGAGCGCCGAATGCGAAAAGATCGTGGAGACGCTGAAGCTGGTGAATTACAATAAATCAAAAGCGGCGAAGATGCTCGACATCGATCGCAAGACACTTTACAACAAGCTGAAGCAATATAAAATACTGTAAAGCCACTGTGGCATAATGGGGAGGCTGTTCCACAAAGGGACGGCCTCTTTTGTTTTCAAGCGATTGATTTTCATTGATAAGCTGTGTAAGGCATGCCGTTTGGCACGTGCACAGGTAATTATTATCCGTTTACCAATGAAAAAAATATTCACCATCGCATTTATCGCTATGCTCAGCGTAGCACATGCACAGAGGGTTGCCGGCATCCGGGGTGGTTTAAACATCAGCAACATCACCAATACGAACGCCGGCGGGATTGACGAGTCGAGGAACCTGCAAACATTTCACGCGGGATTTATGGCGAATTTTCCTTTTCTCATTTTCAGCTTTCAGCCTTCGCTGATCGTAACGGGAAAAGGTTCACAGGTGACGTACGGTGATCCGAACAGCCAGAATTATTTCGTGGCGAAATCGAATCCGTTCTATATCGAAGTGCCGGCAACGTTCAACCTGAACCTGCATTTCGGCGATCGTAACGGCGTGTATGTCGGCGCGGGTCCGTATGTCGCTGCAGGTTTTGCAGGGAAGAACAGCGTGTCGGGCATGCGCGACGGTGTTTACTTCAATCATTCCGACGCGATCGATTTCGCTAACGACGATCCGGCCACGCCCGCAGAAGAAGGAGCGGCGTACGGAAAATTTCGTCGTTATGATTACGGCGTCACGGCCAATGCCGGCGTATTCCTCGGCGGCATCATGGTCGGCGTGTATTACGATGCCGGCATGGCGAAGATCAATTCCATGTCGAACAGCAACCAGAATGATAACCTGAAGAACCGCACGCTCGGCTTCACCGCCGGTTTTGTTTTCGGCGGCTAACGAAAAACCAGCTTTATGCAATTACCGGGAAGCCCTTCCGTTGAACGATTGATCCGCAAGATCACCACCTTCCTGCTTTTCGCTTCGCTGCTGATCCTGTTAGCGAGCGTCGGCCGCCAGGTGGTGCTTCCCGTCATTTTCGCAATACTGTTCGGCATCGTGCTGCGGCCGGTGGAACGTTTCCTCAATCAACGGCTCCGTTTCCCGAGAGTGATCGCGATCCTGATCACTGTGGCGATGTTCATTCTCGTGATCGGTTCCATTGTTTCACTCGCTACATACGAGCTCACGCGTTTCGTGGATGACCTGCCGACGCTGAAACAAAATCTCGCCGGGCATTTTCATCACATCCAGCAATGGATCTTCGACAGCCTCAAGATGAATTACACCACGCAGCAGAAATACATCCAGGACATGACCAAAGAAACGATGGTGAGTCCCGGAACGATCGTGCAGAAAACCGTTTCATCGCTGTCGACTGTATTTACCGCGGCGATCGTGATGCCGGTGCTGCTG
>CAMLEF010000097.1 GCA_946478675.1 uncultured Flavobacteriales bacterium
CGGTGCTGCGGGTCCTGCCGGAGCAAACGGCGCGAACGGCGCAACCGGCCCCACGGGCCCAACCGGCGCGAACGGCGTGGCAGGAGCTACCGGTGCTACCGGCATTGCTGGTCCTTCTGGTGCTACTGGCCCTTCCGGCGCTAACGGAGCCAACGGCTCAACCGGCCCCACGGGTCCGACCGGCCCGACCGGCTTCGGTGTTGGCCCGACAGGTCCGACCGGCGCTACGGGTAACGCAGGCGCTAACGGCGCTACAGGCGCGACCGGCTCCACGGGGGCAAACGGCGTAACCGGACCGACGGGCGCTACGGGTATTGCAGGTAACAACGGTGCTACCGGAGCAACAGGCGCTACCGGTGCCACGGGAGCAAACGGCACCAACGGAACGAACGGCGCTACCGGTCCCACCGGACCTACGGGTCTCACGGGAGCAGCGGGCGCAACGGGTCCTGCAGGCGCGGCAGGCGCAACAGGTCCTGCAGGTGCAGCGGGAGCTACGGGGCCCTCAGGTGCAGCGGGAGCAACCGGTCCCACCGGCCCGACCTGGACGCTGACGACACCGACCTTCAACGCAAGCGGCACACTGACCGTAAACGGCACAGCCGGCTCCGGCGGCCCCGTTACCACCACGACACAAGCATGGCTCGTAGGCGGCAATACGCTTGCGGCTACCGGCGCTTTCGGCACGATCAGCAACAACCACGTCGACCTGATTTCCAACAACCTGGTCCGCGGACGTCTTTCCAACCTCGGCGAATTCTTCATCGGCACGACGAACACGACGCTTACCGGTGACCTGATGAACGCGGTGAGCAACGCTACTTTCCCCTGGGCAGCCAACGGTTACTCCAGCTTCAACGGCGGTGGCGTTTACGGCGCGATCCTCGCGGGCACAACCTCATTCGGCGGTGTTCAGGGCGAATACAACTCTGCTGCGCTGGGCATGTTCAATACGGCAGGCGTTCGCGGTATTTACGCAGGTGGTGGTACGGGAACCGGCTTCCGCACACTGGCGGCTACCGGCCCTGAAACAGGTGTGACCGGAACGATCAGCACGACCACGGCCACTTATGCATTCGGCGTGTTCGGCTCCTCGCCTTCGACGACCAGTCGCACTGGTGGCGTCTTCGGTGATGATGGTGGTTATGCGCAAGGCGCCCTGGGCTACTTTGCTTCCACCATTGTCGACTATTCCGTTTATGGATTCGGCCAGGCTTACCAAACCGGTCTTGCCACCGGCCGTATCGGGAATACCTCCGGCCAGGAAGCTTTCACGGCCGGCACTTCCGCCAACTGGGACGGTACTGTAAACACCAACGTCGGTCTTGGTATCTACGGTGGCGTGATGGGCGGCTGGGTACGCGGCATGGCTTACGGTATGAACGTAAAAGGCACGCGTTATTCGCTGTATGTCGATGGTTACACCTTCACGAACAAACCGATCGCACAGCTGATCGACAAGCAGGACGGCACCGGTAACCGCGTCGCCGCTTACACCACGAGCTCGATGACTTCCGATGTTACTTCGCGCGGCAAATCGCAGCTTTCTTCGGGAGAACAGTACGTTGCGTTCGATGACAACTTCAAAGCGGTGATCACCGATCCTTCCGATCTCGTGATCACGGTTACGCCGACCGGAAATTCGAATGGTGTTTACGTCAGCTCCGTCGATGCGAACGGCTTCACGGTAAAAGAAAACAACTCGGGCACGTCGAATGTTTCCTTCAACTGGATTGCGGTGGCAACGATCAAAGGAAACGAAACGCCGGCCGTTGCCCCGGAAGTGCTCTCTTCGGATTTCGACACCAAGATGCGCGGTGTAATGTTCAACGACAACAACAACACCGATACGCCGCAGCCGATCTGGTGGGACGGCACGCAGGATCGATTCGACCAGCCCCCCGCAAAACAGCCCGATCCGAATTACACCACCTCACAGCGTCCGCAGGACGGCTCTCCGTCGACCGGCAGCAGCGAACGTCCGGCACAGCAGCCCGCTAACTACTACCAGCAGCCCCAGGCTCCTGCACAGCAAGCGCCCGCACAAGGCCGTCCGCAGCAACCGGCACAACAGCAGCAGCAACAACAAAACGTTAGCCGCCCGCACTAAGAATAACAACAGCTTAAGCATTCCGATCCCGTCCTGTCAGCAGGGCGGGATCTTTGTTTTACAGCACAACCCGCATCGGAAAAGCGGCCTCACCAGATTTGGCAGATAGCTGAATTTTCGTTTATTTTTGCTGTTACACCCAATTGTCGAAACCCACCCTCTACTCTACATGAAAAAACTACTCTCTGTTGCGGGAGGAATGCTGGCGCTTACAGCAATCCTACATGCGCAACCGAACAACGTTGGTATCGGTACAACGACGCCCAACGCTTCTTCGATCCTCGAGATGCAGTCCACTTCGCAAGGCGTGCTCGTCCCCCGCATGACCACCGCGCAGCGACTTGCCATTGCTACACCGGCCAACGGACTGCTGGTGTATGACACCAACTTCGATTGCTTTTTCTATTACATCGCCGCTACTTCAACGTGGCAGAACATGTGCACTTCTTCGTCCAGCACAGGACCGACCGGCCCGACAGGCGCTACCGGTCTTGCGGGCGTAACGGGTGCTACCGGCGCCAACGGCGTGACCGGCCCGACCGGCATTCATTGCTGGGATTTGAACGGCAATAACATCAATGATCCTGCGGAAGACGTCAACAGTGACGGCTCTTGGGATGCGCTCGATTGCCAGGGTGCGGTTGGTGCTACCGGCGCGGCTGGTGCAACAGGCGCTACCGGCGTCGCGGGTCCTTCCGGCCCTTCCGGTGATCCCGGCGCAACAGGCCCCGCAGGTGCTGCAGGTCCGACAGGCGCGGCTGGTGTTGCCGGCCCGACGGGTGCAACAGGCGCTACCGGCCCGACCGGCTTCGGCATCGGGCCCACAGGTCCGACCGGCGCTACCGGTAACGCAGGAAGCGCAGGCCCCACAGGTCCTACAGGAGCTAACGGAACCAATGGTACGAACGGCACGAACGGAGCAACCGGTGCTACCGGTGCAACGGGTGTTGCCGGCCCTAACGGTGCAACCGGCCCGACCGGTCCTTCCGGCGCTAACGGCGCTGCAGGCGCAACTGGTCCGACAGGTTTGACCGGCGCTGCAGGCCCGACCGGTCCTTCCGGTGCTAACGGTGCGGCAGGTGCTACCGGCCCGACAGGTTTAACCGGTGCTGCCGGTCCGACGGGTCCTTCGGGCGCTAACGGCGCTGCTGGTGCTACCGGCCCGACCGGTCCCACCTGGACGCTTTCGACGATCACTTACAACGCAAACGGAACGGTTACCGTCAACGGTACTGCGGGTTCCGGCGGCCCGATCTCTTCGACTGCCGGCGCATGGCTGACGACAGGCAACACCGGTACGATTGCCGGCACGAACTACATCGGCACGAACGACGCGCAGGATTTTGTCACGAAAACCGGCGGTTCTGCTGCGACCAATGAGCGCATGCGCATTCTCAGCACCGGCCCCGGCGTGTTCAACGCAACGACGGCGCAGGCAGGCGATGTGTTCTCCGTTTATTCGAACGGTTACGCAGGCGCAACGAACACGCTCGGCGCTTTCGCGATCAACGGTTATGCGACCGGAACAGGCATCGGCGTTTACGGTGAGAACACCGGCACCGGCGTTGCTACGGAAGGTCTCAACACCAGCACCACCACGGGTACAGGTGTATACGGCGCAAACGGCGGTAACGCGAACGGCGCAAACGGCGTGTGGGGTGACTATCTCGGCACGAACGCCAACGGTATCGGCGTGCGCGGACAATCTACGGTGGCCGGCTCAACCGGTATCGGCGTAGGCGGCTTCAGCGTATCGACCGGCATTGGTGTGTATGGCGCGAATACGGGCGGCGCGGGTACGGGTGTTTACGGCACCAACAACAACGCAGCCGGTATCGGTGTATTCGGCGTGAATACGTCGACCGGAACAGCGATCTACGGCTTCTCGAATTCGGGTGCCGATGGTGTTGTCGGCCAGGTCAACAACAATGGCGCGTTCGCAGTCTGGGGCATTAACACGAATGCGACGGGAACTGCGGTTGTCGGCGCAGGAACGAACTCGACCAGCTTCTTCCTGACGGCAGGATCCGGCGGTTCTTTCAGCGGACGTGACATCGGTGTGTATGGTCGCGCGGTGCAGGATTCCACCACGAACGGAACCATGCGCGCAGGCGGCTATTTCTACACGAACATCAACTCGTGGGCCTACTGCGGCGCTGTAACGGCGGCCGGTACGCTGCGCAAGATCGAAGGTCCGGGTACGGTAAATACGGTTGTGCGCGATCTCAACAACAAGCAGGTGCTGCTCAGCGCGCCGGAAGCTCCGGAAAACCTTTTCGAAGATTACGGCGTTGGCCAGCTTGTGAATGGAACGGCGCACATCACGCTCGACCCGATCTTCACGAAGAACATCGTCGTGAATGAAGAGCACCCGCTGCGTGTTTTCGTACAGCTCGAAGGCGATTGCAACGGCGTTTACGTGACCAGCAAAACGGCGGAAGGTTTCGACGTTACCGAGCTTGCGAACGGTCGCTCGAACGTGAAGTTCAGCTGGCATGTTGTCGCTAACCGCGCTGACGAAGTGCTGAACGACGGTTCGGTTTCGCGTTACTCCAGCGAGCGTTTCGCTCCGTCGATGGGCGCCCAGCCGCAGACCACGGATGCGAACAAAACTGCTCCGAAGCCGTCTGCGCCTCCTGTGCAGGAACAGCCTGCTCCGCAGAAAGGCGCTACTAAGCCGCAGTAATTTTTGATACGCATTGAAAAGGGTCCTCTCCGGAAACGGGGGGGACTTTTTTTTGGTGGTGATTGCAGGAGGTTCGGTGGTGATGGAATTGGCGGCAATGATTGCTTTTTTACCACTTAAGACACTTTAGGCACTTAAGAAATGGCTTACGGTTCTTTCTAGCCCCGGGCGTAGTGGATGGCCCGCAGGGTGCGGCGAACGAAGCAGAGCGGAGCGGCGCTTTGTTCTGCTGCACCCGAGGACCAGGAACGGAGCACGGGACCATCATGTGCTGGCGAAGACGTTTGCTGCAGCTTCAAAAAAAGCGACAATCGCAGGTTGTGCTGAAAGACACCTGCCCTACTGCCTGAATTTTCATCTACTGCCATGAAAAAAGCCGTCCCTTTCGAAACGGCTTCCTTCTTCGCGTGAAGATTCGTTAGGCGTCGACGCGTGCGTATTTCGCGTTTTTCTCGATGAATTCGCGGCGCGGCGGAACGTCGTCTCCCATGAGCATGGAGAAGATGCGGTCGGCTTCGGCAGCGCTTTCGACGGTGACTTTGCGCAGCGTGCGGAACTCGGGGTTCATGGTGGTGGCCCAGAGCTGCTCTGCGTTCATCTCGCCGAGACCTTTGTAACGCTGGATGCCTACGGATGATTCTTTTCCTTCGCCGGCGAGCTCTTTCACGAATGCGTTGCGCTCGTCTTCGGTCCAGCAGTAGCGCTCTTCTTTGCCTTTTTTCACGAGGTAAAGCGGCGGCGTGGCGATGTAGAGGTAACCGTTCTCAATGATCTCTTTCATCTGGCGGAAGAAGAAGGTCATGATGAGCGTCGAGATGTGGCTTCCGTCGACGTCGGCATCGGTCATGATGACGATCTTGTGGTAGCGGACCTTCTCGAGGTTGAGCGCGCGTTCGTCTTCGGGGGTGCCGCGGAATACGCCGAGGGCCGTGAAGATGTTCTTGATCTCTTCGTTCTCGTAGATCTTGTGTTCCATCGCTTTCTCGACGTTGAGGATCTTGCCACGGAGGGGAAGAATGGCCTGGAAAGCGCGGTTACGGCCTTGTTTCGCGGTTCCGCCTGCAGAGTCGCCCTCGACGAGGAAGAGCTCGCATTTGGAAGGATCGCTTTCGGAGCAGTCGGCGAGCTTGCCGGGAAGACCGCCGCCAGTGAGCGCGCCTTTACGCTGCACGAGCTCACGTGCTTTGCGGGCGGCGTGACGTGCGGTAGCGGCAAGGATGACTTTGTCGACGATGAGACGGGCCTGCTTCGGATTTTCTTCGAGGTAATTCGAGAGCATTTCGCTGACGGCGGCAGAAACGGCGCCATCGACATCACTGTTGCCGAGCTTGGTTTTCGTTTGTCCTTCGAACTGCGGCTCCTGCACTTTGACGGAGATGACGGCGGTAAGGCCTTCACGGAAGTCGTCGCCGTTGATCTCGAATTTCAGTTTTGCGAAGAGGCCGTTCTTCTCAGCGTAGGCTTTGAGCGTGCGGGTGAGGCCGCGACGGAAACCTGCGACGTGCGTACCGCCTTCATGCGTGTTGATGTTGTTGACGTACGAGTGGAGATTTTCGCTGAAGGAGGTGTTGTACTGCATGGCGACTTCGACGGGAATGCCGTTGCGTTCGCCTTCCATGTAGATGACGTTCTCGGTGAGCTTCTCGCGGTTCGCGTCGAGATAAACGACGAATTCGCGCAGGCCGCCTTCGGAGAAGAACGTTTCGCAGAATGCTGCGCCGTCTTCACCTGTTTTGCGCTCGTCGCACAGGATGATGCGGATGCCTTTGTTGAGGTACGCGAGCTCGCGCATGCGGGAAGCCAGCGTATCGTAGTTGTATTCGGAAACGTTGAAGATGGTGGTGTCCGGCTCGAAGTACTGCGTGGTGCCGCGGCGGTCACTTTCACCGATGACTTTCACCGGGTAGAGCGGCTTACCGCGTTCGAACTCCTGCTGCCAGATTTTTCCTTCGCGGTAAACGGTGGTACGCATGAGCGTCGACAGCGCGTTTACGCAGGATACGCCGACGCCGTGAAGACCGCCGGAAACTTTGTAGGAATCTTTATCGAATTTACCACCCGCGTGCAGGACGGTCATAACGACTTCCAGCGCCGACTTGCCTTCTTTCGGGTGCATGCCGGTCGGAATACCGCGGCCGTCGTCCTCGACAGAAATGGCGTTGTTGGTATGGATGGTGACTTTGATGTTCTGGCAATGTCCTGCGAGAGCCTCGTCGATGGAGTTGTCGACGACTTCGTACACGAGATGGTGAAGGCCTTTCATGCCTACGTCACCGATATACATGGCCGGACGTTTCCGTACGGCTTCAAGACCTTCAAGGACCTGGATGCTGTCTGCTGAGTAATCTGAAGCTGATTTTTCCTTCACAATTTCTTCCATAAGTAGAGCGAAAATTTTTCCCTGTTTTTAGTCTTACAAATATACGCTTTTAAACGGCGCGTTTGACTGCTAAAACCCTTGAAAACCCTGCGCTTTTATTAACAAATATGTTTATAAAAACAGGACGGAAAATTTGGCCGGAAAGGGTTTTTGAGAAGCTTGATTTTTCTTACTTATTCAAAAATGGTGTGAAGCAAAAAAAGGGTCGACTAATAGTCGACCCCGATTATCGCATCATACGATTTTAAAAAGTATAGGTGAGGCCTCCGAGCACATTGAATTTCTGTATCGGGTACGCGTACCAGCGCTGGTAACGTTGCGCGGCGATATTGTTTACGTTGAGGAACAGCGAGAGGAATTTCGTGTAGCGGTACTCGAGCCCGATGTTCACGTCGACGAGGCCTTTCAGCGTGACGCTTTCGAATGCAGTGCCCTGCGGGATCTTCGCGTATTGGCCGTTGAGGTAATACAGCTGCGTGCGCGCGAGGATTTTGTCGCGGAGGTTGTATTCGCCGATGAGCGAGAGCCGCAGCGTGGGCGTGTGCCAGGGATGCGCTTCGACGTCCATGTTGTAGCGGTACCAATCGCCGGCAGCGACGAGCCGCACTTTTTCGAACTGCTGCCATTCGAGTTGTCCATGCACGTTGATGACGCTGGCGTTGTCGTAAACTACCGCGAACTTGTTCTGGAAAATATCCTGCGCGCCCGTCGTATTGACGAAGAACGGCGCATTCACGAGATCGTAGCGAGAAGCACGCACGTCGTACGCAAGATCTTTCGTGAGCGATCCGCGGAGGCCGGCAGCGAGCTCGTATTTGCGTTGCGTGTTTTTCAGGTGAAACGCTTCGCTGCTCTGCAGGAACGGATTCTCCAGCGTGAGCGAGCGGAAGCTGTTGCGCTCGAGATAACCGCCCAGCGTTACGTACGGCACGAGAATGTGATTGACGACGTCGTAGCTGAAGCTGGCCTGCGGATAGAAATACATCGCGCCTGCATCGACAGATTCATACACCATGCCGATGCCGATCGCCGCCTGGAATTTGTTGCCGCTCGCGCTGAAGGTCGGCTGCAGCTTCACGATCGTATTCGAAGCGGAATCGCTCGCACTTGCATTGTGGTTGTAATCCACGCCGAAGTCGACGGAAAGATGCTCCGTGCGGATGTAGCGGCCGAGCGTTGCATCGAGCTTGATGTTATCCTCTTTCACTTCGTAACGATCGGCGAGGTGATAATACCGCAGGCCGATGTCGTGATTGATGGCGGTGGAATCGGTGTAATGACTTTGCAATCGCATCGACGGCGCGAAGTAATTGTAGTATTGCCGCGTGGCGTCTTTTTCAAAGCTGCTGAACGGCGAAACGCTGCCGTAGTTGAACACGGCATCACGATCGTAATCGAACGCGCCATAGAGCACGTGCTTTTTCAGGAAGCGTTTTCCGTAGAGGTTTAAATCCTGCCGGTTGAAGCCGGAGTAGTCGCCCGCGACATCTTTCGGTCCGCCGCCTGCGGAAAAGTGACGGACGTGCGCGCCCCATGCGCCGGTTTTCGAGCGCAGGCTCATCACGGAAAATTCACCGTAGAGCGAAGAATAGTTGCCGACACCGAGACGCGCATACGTGCGATACAGCTTCTGCACGGGCTCGTTGCCGAGCTTCGCGGGCTTGATCGTATCGATCTTCACGTCGGTGAGGTAACGCTTCATCTGCAGCGTGTAGGTGAACTGCGGCGCGGGCAGCGTGGTGTCTTTCGTTTTCGCGACGTCGGATTCTTTCGTCACGACTTCTTTCGTGAGCGGAGAAACGTTTCCGACTGCGACAATGGAAAGGTCGTTCTGCGCGTGCAGGATTCCTGACAGCGCCACCAGGCAAACTATGATCAGCTTTTTCATTGGCCACCTCCTTCGTTCATGGGTTCGCCTTCACCGGGCGGCGGAATGATGATGTCGTCCATCTTGCGCGCGTTTTTCGGTTTCTGTGCGGCTTCGATCACCGCCAGCTTTTCACGCGCCTGCTGCTGCAGCTCGGGCACGTCGCCGTTGGTGATGTAGCTCTGCAAAACATATTTCGCCTGGAAGGTGTCTTTCAGCGCGAGGTAATTGTCGGCGAGCAGCAGCCAGCCTTTTCCGCTCCACGTCGAATAGCCGGCGTAATCGTTGATCTCTTTCAGCAATTCTTTCTCAGCCTTTTTGTAGTCTTTGTTGTCGTAACGGATCCAGCATTGCTGGTAACGCGCCTCGGCAGCATATTCGGTATTCGGCAGCAATTGCTCTGTATTCTTGAAATGCTTTTCCGCATTCACTTTATCGTTCTTCGCGAGATCCGATTTACCCATGAGGTAATTCGCCTTGCCGTTGATCTCGTTCGGCAGCTTCGGCATCGTGATCACTTTCGCGGCATACACCGTTGCCGAATCCAGATTGCCCAGCGTCATCCAGATCGTCATCAGGTTGATGCGCGCGTTGTTCTTCAGGTCGGCATTCGAAGATTCGCGTTCCAGTCTTCCGTAACGCAGCGCCGCATTCTGCAAATCCTGCTGCTTGTAATAGATCTGCGACGTTTGCACGAGGCAGCGCTCGGTGTATTTCGTCTGGCCTTTGTCAAGCACTGCGTTGTACGCCGACAGCGCCGTCGTCATGTCGTTGTTCTTGTAAGCGCATTCCGCACGCATGTACTGCACTTCGGTGATGTAATTACCATTCGGGAATTTGCCGACGTACTTGTTGCATTGCGCGATGGCTTCGTTGCAGTTGCCTTCGTTGTAATATCTCACGGCCACCGCCCAGTTGGTGCTGTCGGCAACAGCCTGTGATTCGGCAAAGCCCTGCTGTTCGGCATACGCTTCCCATTGCGCGAGCTGGTTCTTCTGCAAATAGATCTGCTTGATCTCGTTCATGATGTCGGAAAAATCGGACGTGCCTTTTCCTTTCGTGAGCTCGATCGCTTTTTTGTATTGCACCAGCGCATTATCGGGATCGTTTTTCGCGCGATAGATCAATCCCATGTTCTTCAGGCAAACGAGCGCATACTCGCCTTTGGGATTGCGCTGGTAAAGACGGTTGTATGCATCGAGCGCGCCATCATAATTGCGGAGATCATGCAGTGTGCGCGCTTCCTGGTACAGCGATGCATCCTGGATGCCGGAGTTCGGATAAGTATCCCGCAGCTTCTTCAGCGTTGCTGCTTTCTCTTCGCTTTTCCCCTGGTAACCGAATGCCATTGCCTGCTGGAACAGCGCGTAATCTTTTTCCGCATTCGTGGTCGTCGGCGCGTCGGCGGCTTTTCCGTAAAACTCAGCGGAGTTCACGAAATCTTTCACGCGGAAATAGCCGTCGCCCATGCGCAGGTAAGCATCGAATACACGGTCTTTGCTGTCGGCGGTCGTCTGGTTCGCGATGTATTTGCGGAACCAGATCATCGACGTATTGTAAGCGTCACGTGCGGGCTGCGGCAATTCGGCGGCAGTGCCTTTCAGCATTTGCCCCTGCTGGAAATAGCAATACGCGATGTTGTAGTTCGCCGTGTTGTAATTCGGCAGCACCGAAGCGCCCGGCGTATAGAGAAACGCTTTGTATTCGCCGATCGCCTTGTTGTAGGTGACCGTGTCTTTCGGCGTTTTCGTTTCCGCCTTCGCATACCACGCCTCCGCTTTCCAGTAATGCGCATTCGCATTCAGCTCGCGGTTGATCGGGTACGTCAGCGATTTATTAAAATGCGCGATAGCGCCGTCGTAATCCTTTTGATTGAAGAGCTCGATGCCGCGGTTGTACGCGATCTGCTGGTAAGTCGGTTGCAGCAGCGGGCTCATCGATTTCATCTTCTCCAGCGATTCGAGCGCTTCTTTGTAATGCTTCGTGCTGAGGTAAACGTCCGTCAGCAAACGATAGGCTTCATCGCGACGCGGCGTGTTCGGGTATTCGAAAAGATATTGATTGAGCGCGATGATCGCTTCGTTGTACGGGTTCTGGTCGAGCTCGTAGCTCAATCGCGCGAAGCTGAACAGCGCATCTTCACGCACCACAGGATCGATCCTGATCGCCGAAGCTTTGCCGAACGCATTGCGCGCAGCAGGCTTATCGCCGGATTTGATGTAGCAATCCGCAAGGTGATACCACGCGTTCTGCGCGAGCGCATCGGAAGAATCCGCAATCGCATCCTGGAAATATTCGATCGCCTTCGAGCAGCTGTCAGCTTTGTAATACGCGTAAGCCAGCTCGTACGAATCGTCACGCGTCATCGTGGGCGAACCTTTGCGGTGCTGTTCGAGGAACGGGATTGCTTCTTTGTATTTGCCGATGCGGTAGTAGGAAGCGCCGATCAGCTGTGCAATTTCCGGAGCGCGTTTCGCCGAGTCGAGCAGCGGCGGCGCGTAATTGATCACGTCGCTGTAACGGTTCTGCAGGAAGTAGATCTGCGCAATGTAGAACGGAACGACGGGCCCGAACGTTTCGTCTTTCGAAAGCTTCGTGAATCCCTGCAGCGCGGTTTCGTAATTGCCCTGCGTATACGCGATGTGCGAGTAGTAATACGTGGCCGGCGCAGCGTACTTCGTATCGACGTCTTTGATCTCGAAGAAATCGGCGCGGGCGGAATCGATTTGCCCGAGCTCGTAATGCGAGTAGCCGCGCTTGAAATAAAATTCAGAAAGCTCTTCCTGCTGCAGGTCGTAGATCTCTACCTGGCGAAACCAGACGATCGCATCGTCGTATTTTTTCTTGCGGAAATTGTAACGCGCCAGCTGGAAACGCACGCGCGCACACTTCGGGGATTCGGGATGCTGCGCCAGAAAATCCTTCAGCCGCACTTCGGCATCTTTGTGAAACAGCTCCATCGCGCAAAGCGCCGCATAGTACTGCGCATCGATCACGAGCAGGTCGTTCTTGTCGGTTGCATTCGCGACAATATGATCGAATCTTTCCTGCGCTTCGGTGTACTTCTGTTTCTCAAAAAGATCGAGCGCATTCCGGAACTGCGCGTCCGGCGCCACATACACCTGCGTCTGCTGCGCGGAGACTATCGCCGGCAACAGGAGCAGCATCACTGCCACCACGCGTAAAAAACGGAAACCACCCATTGAATCGGATATTAGCGATTAAAAGTAGTATGGGTGTTTGCATAGGATGGCTTAGGAACCGCTTAGTTATCAACGGCAATCTGTTTAAAATAGTATGGCATTGAGAAGAGAAAACGGAAGCGGTTGTGAAGAGTTGTTAATGTGCCGATATGTTGCTGTGCCCCGCTTCGCTATGTGCTGATGTATGTTTGCATCAATGAGCGTATCAGCCTCTTCATCTGCGTGTGCTATGTTCCTATGATTTGAAAGCGCGAGAGGCTTGTGCGCATCAGCACATCGGCATATCGGCACATCAGCACATTTTTGTTTACGTTTGTAGCCATCCAATGAGTCTCGATTCCATCATCCGTCTTGAAAAAGTTTCCGTTTTCCAGAAGCACAACATGGTGCTGGCGAACGTGAATTTCACCGTCGACAAAGGAGAGTTTGTTTACCTGCTCGGAAAAACCGGCAGCGGAAAAAGCTCGCTGATGAGAACGTTGTACGCCGACGTGCCGCTGGCTGCAGGAAC
>CAMLEF010000098.1 GCA_946478675.1 uncultured Flavobacteriales bacterium
CAGTAATTATTGTCGGTCGTCGAATTCGTGGAAGACACTTCAAAGTTGTTCGACTGTGAAACGCCGCCGAGCAGGTAACCGCCGTCGCTCGTGGTAATGACACTGCTGCCGATGTCGAGATTGGTGCCGCCGTACGTATGCTTCCAGTCAAGGTTGCCGTTCGCATCCAGCTTGACGATAAACGCATCCGTATTGCCGTGTGAAAGCATAACGTCGCCATCTACCGACGACATCGAGCCGGCGAGGACCATGCCGCCGTCGGGTGTCGATTGTACGCTGGAGGCGTTGTCGTACCAGGTTCCGCCGAAAGCCTTTTTGTAAAGGATCGTCGGTTGTGCCGTTGCTGCGATCGCCGAAGCGAAAGTGATTCCGAGAAACAGGATTTTAGTTTTCATGGGTCATGATATTTTCCGCTACAAAGGACCGGCGATGCGCCCGCGTATAAAAGGCGATTTGCTTTTTTTGAGTAGGTTCTAATTGGCTTTTTTGGGTGCTAACCGGTTGTTGGTTAATATTTTGTGTGAAAATTAGTTGCTGTTCCAAATCGCATTAAAAAGGCTTCTTGCGCGTAAAGTCGCTCTATCTTTGCAGCGGCATGAAAGACAGCGATGCGCTCCACGAGCTGATCCGTTCGCTTGGAAAAAACGAAAAGCGGTATTTCCGCATGTACTGTTCCGGCCTTTCCGGTCGCGACAGCCGGAATTACGAACTGTTGTTCGACGCGATCGGCAAACAGAAAACCTACGATGCAGAAGCGCTGAAAAAATCGCTGAAGAGCAATGCGGCACTCGTGCGGAATCTTTCGGCGGAAAAAAATCACCTGTTCAATCTCATCCTCGACAGCCAGCTCACGTATCACCGCGAGCAGCCGTTGTTCCGCATCCGCATGCTGATCAGCAAGGCGCAGCTGTTGTTCGAAAAAGGACTGACGAAAGCGAGCGCGAAGCTGTTGCTCTCGGCGAAAAAGCTGGCGCAGCATTATTGCGATAAAGAGCTGCTGCTGGAAATTCTCACGCAGCAGATGAAGCAGATCGTGCATTTCCGCGAGGTGAAAAAGCTGAAGGAGCTGAACGACGAAAAGAACCGCATCGTGCTCGAGATCCTCAATGAAAATTGCTACAGCGATCTCCTGGCGCGGCTCGTGGAAATATCGCTCGATACGACCTACATGCGGGATGCGCCGCAGCGTGCGAAGCTCGACAAGCTGATGAAGGATGAATTGCTGAAAGAAGAAAGCTGCGCCATTTCCCTGCAGGCGAAACTGCTGTTCAGCAACATCTGGTCGTTCTATTATTATTTCACGAAACAGCCCACGCACATCGGCGACATCAACCGGCGCATGCTGGAATTGTTCGAAGCGAATCCCGGCTACACGTCGATCAACCTGAACGATTACCTCAGCGCGCTGTCGAATTTCGCTTCCGATGCGATCTCGGTCGGCAACCGGGAAAATGCGCTGCTCGCCATCCGGAAGCTGGATGATTTCTCCGCGAACTATCAAGATTCCCTGTCGCCGGTGGTGAAGGAAAATTACACGCATCTCTACCTCGAAGTCGTTTCGAAAGTGCATGCCTGGCTCAGTGATTTCGACAAGATCATCGCGTTGCTGCCGGAGCTGCAGGAGATGGTCGCCAATGAAAAAGTGCTGAAATCGCATCGGCGGCAATCGGTGGCGTTCAATGCCGCGCTCGCGTTGTTTGCGATGAAACGTTACAAGGAATCGCTGCGGCTGCTGCAGATGGTGGAAGACATCAACGAAGAAGCGCAGGGCTCGTACCTCTATTTCATGCAGGCGATGTTCCTGCGATTCATCATGCACGACGAGCTCGGTCATTACGACGTGCTGGAGGAGCAGGTAAGCTGGCTGAAGCAATATCTCGTTCGCCACGACAAGCTGCATCGCGCCGAAGAAGCGCTGCTCGGATTTTTCAGCGCATTACCGGAAATCGCTTCTGAGAAAGAACGCCGGAAGCATTTTGCTGCAACGCACCAGCAGCTGAATGAGCTGATGAACGACGAATTCGAAACGCCGTTTTTGCGCGTGCTCATCTTCGTGCCGCAATGGATCGAGGCGAAAGTCGATCGCAGCGATTTTATTTCTGTGCGCAAACGGCAGCTGCAGAAGAAATAATCCCGCGCGGGAATCCGTAAATTTGCAGCGTGAAAGCATACGATCTTCTCATCATTGGCGGCGGCGCAGCGGGATTTTTTGCAGCGGTGAATGCTGCGCGGTTGTCGCCCGGTAAACGCGTTGCCATTCTCGAGAAATCGAACAAGGTGCTTTCGAAAGTCCGCATTTCCGGCGGCGGGCGCTGCAACGTGACGCATGCCTGTTTCGATGCGCGCGAGCTCGTGAAATTTTACCCGAGAGGCGGGAAGGAGCTGCGCGGGGCGTTTGCGCGTTTCAGCGTGAATGACACGCTCAGCTGGTTCAACGAACGCGGCGTGCAGCTGAAAACCGAAGAGGACGGCCGCATGTTTCCCGTGACGGATGATTCTTCGACAATCGTGAATTGCCTGCTGCACGAAGCGGAAAAGCAGCACGTGGAAATTCTTTTGCAGCAGGACGTCGCGACCATCGAAAAACAGAACGACCGTTTCCTATTGACCACGGAAGCAGGCGAACGTTTTACCTGCGAAAAGCTGCTGATCGCTGCGGGCGGTCATCCGAAATCTTCCGCTTATGATTTCATTCGCGCTACAGGCCACCGCATCATTCCGCCGGTGCCTTCGCTGTTCACGTTCAACATGCCGAAGAATCCCGTGACCCAGCTTATGGGCGTAAGTGTTCCGCATGCGGTGGTGAAGATCGACAAGACATCGATCGTCACGGAAGGGCCGCTGCTGATCACGCATTGGGGCATGAGCGGTCCGGCGGTGCTGAAGGCTTCGGCGTGGGGCGCGCGCGAGCTGGCGGAGATGAATTATCAGTTTGATGCGCTCGTGAACTGGCTCGGCGGAAAGAACGAAGATGCCGTGCGCGAGATGCTCGTCAACCTTCGCGGTGCGCATGCATCAAAGCAGCTCTTCAACACGGGCTTTGCGCAATTGCCGAAACGGCTCTGGTATTTTCTCCTCGAAAAAGCCGGCGTCACGGAAACGTTGCGCTGGGCCGATCTTTCCAAAAAGCAGCTGAACGACCTGATCGGTTTGCTGACGCGCGATCGTTACGCTGTGGCAGGAAAAACGACGTTCAAGGAAGAGTTTGTGACCTGCGGAGGCGTTTCGCTCGACGAGATCGATCTGAAAACGATGGAAAGCAAAAAACGGCCCGGCCTCTTTTTCGCAGGAGAAGTGCTCGACATCGACGGCGTCACCGGCGGTTTCAATTTCCAGGCAGCGTGGACCGGCGGGTGGCTGGCGGCGAACGGGATGATCGCGTAGCGTTACTCTTTTCCTTCCTGATGAACGTGCCATTCATTTCGGAATGGTGCATCGATATCTTCCAATTTCTTTCGTCGCAGCAACAATATCCCGCGAGAAATTTTACCTGACACTGTTGAAAAAACTCCCGTTCTGTTTCGCAATGGAGGCACGTCTTCCATCCTGCAAATGATGTAACTGCAATTGGAGGTGAGGGGGAAATTCTACGGTTTTTCCACAAAGGGAGCAACATCAACAGGACTTTATCCACAGCGTGAAAAACTTAACCTGCTGAAAAGAAGTGTTTTGATTTTGCGGCATGTTTTTCCCAATGGGATTGGCTCAACAATCTACAAAGGAGCCTCATATGAATATTATTAATCTGCGGGTCATGCGCGGCCCGAATTATTGGTCCAATTACAGGCATAAGGTCATTGTACTTAAGCTGGATTTAGAAGCGCTCGAAGAGCAACCGACGAATCTCATCGATGGATTTGCGGAACGATTGAAAGCGCTGGTTCCTTCGCTTTATGAGCATCGTTGCTCGGAAGGTCATGCTGGAGGATTTTTTGAACGGGTTGAAAAAGGAACGTGGATGGGCCACGTCGTTGAGCATCTCGCGCTCGAGCTGCAATCGCTTGCAGGCATCGAAGTCGGTTACGGCCGCACGCGCTCCAACGGCAAGAAAGGTGTGTATTATGTCATTTACTCTTACGAAGTGGAAAGCGCCGGTATTTACGCTGGTGAAGCTGCCGTTGAGATCTGCGACGCGCTCGCGAAAAACGAGCCGGTCGATATCAACGCGGTGATCGGTCGCATCAAACAGCTGTGCAAACGCGACGGGCTCGGACCGAGCACGCTGGCGATTATCCAGGAAGCTAAATCGCGCCGCATCCCGGTTCGCGAGCTTGGACAAGGTTCGCTCGTGATGCTCGGGCATGGCGTCAACCAGCGCCGCATCCAGGCGTCGATCTGCTGCAACACCAGCTGCATCGCCGTGGATCTTGTTTCCGATAAAGAACGCACGAAGAAACTGCTCGGAGACGCGCACATCCCGGTTGCGCCCGGCATGACGGTTTACGACGAGCAGGATCTCGAAGAAGCGATCGAAGAAATTGGTTTTCCGCTCGTGGTGAAACCGGTCGACGGCAATCACGGCCGCGGCATCACCATCAACATTCAGTCGAAAGAAGAAGCGCTGGCCGCTTTCTATCTCGCGAAACAAATTTCAAAACGCGTCATCGTCGAATCGTTCGTACAGGGCAGCGATTACCGTTTCCTCGTCGTGAACTACAAGCTGGTCGCTGTTGCGAAACGCACGCCGGCAATGGTCATGGGTGATGGCGTTTCTACGATCGCGCAGTTGGTCGAAAAAACGAACGCCGACCCGGAACGCGGCGAAGGCCACGAAAAAACGCTGACGAAAATCGTCGTTGATGAATCCACTGAAACGCTGCTGAAGTCGCAGGGCCTCACGCTGGAGAATGTGTTGCCGCTCGGAGAAATTCTTTTCCTGAAACAGACGGCCAATCTCAGCACCGGCGGCACCGCCCGCGACGTAACCGATTACGTGCACCCGCACAACGCCTTCATGGCCGAACGCATCGCACGTATCACCGGCCTCGACATCTGCGGCATCGATATCATGGCGCGTGACGTCGCCATCCCGATCACGAATGAAACCGGCGCCGTGCTGGAAGTGAACGCCGCTCCCGGCCTGCGCATGCACCTCGCGCCGCACAAAGGCCTCGCGCGGAATGTTGCAGCGCCCATCCTCGATATGCTTTACCCGAAAGGAAAAGCCGCACGCATCCCGATCGTCGCCATCACCGGCACGAACGGCAAAACAACAACGACACGCCTGGTCGCACACATCGCGAAGCAAGCCGGTAAAAATGTCGGCTACACCACGACGGACGGCATCTACGTACACGATCGTCTCATTCACGCCGGCGATTGCACCGGTGCAGTAAGCGCAGAAACCGTTCTCGCCGAACCGACAGTTGATTTTGCCGTGCTCGAATGCGCACGCGGCGGGATTCTTCGCAACGGACTCGGTTTCGATCAGTGCGACGTGAGCATCGTGACCAACGTGATGGAAGATCACATCGGTCTCGGCGACATCGAAACGCTCGAAGAAATGGCGAAAGTGAAAGCCGTCGTTCCCCGCAGCACCGCGCCGAACGGGTACGCCATTCTCAATGCCGATGACGATGCTGTTTACGATATGTCGTATGAAGTCGACAGCAACATCGCGCTGTTCAGCATCTACGAAAACAACCCGCGCGTGCTTGCGCATTGCGAAGAAGGCGGCCTGGCTGCGATCATAGAAAAAGGATACGTGACGATCTGCCGCGGCCAATGGAAAATGCGCGTGGAAAAAGTCGAGCACATCCCGATCTGTTTCTTCGGCCGCGCGACCAACATGATCAAGAACGTGCTTCCTGCCGTGCTCGCTGCAGTAGCGCAGGAGATCGATCTCGAATCCATCCGTGCAGCGCTCACGTCTTTCATCCCGTCACCGTCGACGACGCCGGGCCGCATGAACCTGTTCCGTTTCCGCGATTTCGAACTGATGATCGATTACGCGCACAACGGCGGCAGCCTGATGGACATGAAACATTTTATGGAATCGACGCCCGCGAGCGTGCGCATCGGCATCATTACCGCTGTAGGCGATCGCAGGGACGAAGAGATCCGCAACGTCGGCTTCTGCGCGGCGCAGGTGTTCGACGAGCTGATCATCCGCCACGACAAAGACATGCGCGGCCGTGACCCGGGACAGATGACACAGCTGCTGATCGAAGGCATCCGCAGGGCGAAACCGGAAATGACCGTGCGTGTCATTCCCGATGAGCTCGAAGCGATCCGCATTGCCATGCAAACGGCACCGAAGAATGCGTTTATCGCTGTCTTCACGGAAGATGTCTGGAGCAGCATCGGTTTCGTTGCAGAACAACAAGCGAAAGAAAAACAATCCACCGCGGATCACTCGGCTGATCCGGATCAATTCCAATTACGACTCGCACAATGAAAACACCACGAGGAAAACTGCTGATCATCGGCGGTGCGGAAGATAAAGGGGAAGGGGAGGAGCGCCCGGAAATCAAAGACAAGAACAAAGATTTCCAGCACTATGAAATACTCGGCGAACTATTACCGCCCGACGACCGTCGTGATCACAGCCTCGAAGTGATCACGACGGCTTCGAGCATCCCGCTCGAGATGGGGCGCACGTACAAAGAAGCGTTCGAGCGCGCCGGGTTTCACAATGTGCATCACATCAACATTGATAATAAAGAAGATGCCCGTTCGCGCGAATTCATCCAGCGCATCGACCGCGCGCATGCCGTGCTCTTCAGCGGCGGCGACCAGTTCCGGCTGGCGACGATCCTCGGCGGAACGGAATTCATGGAAGTGATCTGCGAACGTTATTTCGAAGACCGCGACTTCATTATCGCAGGAACGAGCGCGGGCGCCATGGCCATGTCACGGCTGATGATTTACCAGGGCGACAGCAATGAAGCGCTGCTCAAAGGCGACGTGAAAATTTCTTCCGGCTTCGGGATTATCGACAACTGCATCATTGATACGCACTTCGTCAGGCGCGGTCGTTTCGGACGGTTGTCGCAGGCCATCGTGATGAATCCCGGCTGCATCGGCATCGGTCTCGGCGAAGACACGGCGCTGATCATCCGTCGCGGCAACGAAGCGGAATGCCGCGGCTCGGGAATGGTCACGATCATCGACGGAAAAGACATCGGTCACACGAATATTGCATACGCGAAAGACGACACGCCGGTATCGGTGGAAAATCTGCGCGTGCACATTCTCGCGCGCGGCGACGGCTTCCTGCTGAAAGAGCGGAGATTCCTGCCGTGCCGCGAAGACCTCGAGCTCGAAGAAAGCCACCAGCACGAATAAAATATGCCGCGCCCGCTGATCAGTTTCATGGATTCAGAAGTCATCTCGGCTTTTTCCATTACGGTCGGGGGACTGTTGCTGTACCAGCTCGTCTTCTGGATCCTGAAGCAGCGTTCGCGCAATGCAGAGCGCTACCTGGCCCGGTTGCTGCAGGAGGAAATTCACCTGCCGGGATTGCTGCTCATGCTTTTCATCACGTTGCGTGTCGGCCTGCAGATCATTCATCACCGTTTGCCCGAAACGATCAACGACTGGCTGTTGCATGCCATTGCTATTGGCATCATCGGCTGCGTGGCGTGGCTCTTCATGCGCGTGATCAATCTTTTTCGCGGCCTGGTGATGCACCGGTATAAGAAAGAGAATCCGCACGGCTACAGTCAGCGAAAAGCAGAAACGCGTTTTCAGCTCATTCAGCACCTGTTGAATTTTATGATCATTCTCGCAGGAATTGCCGCTGCGCTGATGACGTTTCCGGCGGTGCGGCAGGTCGGCAGCACCATTCTCGCTTCGGCGGGCGTGATCGGCATCGTGCTGGGATTTGCCGCGCAGAAAAGTCTCGGGACACTGTTCGCCGGAATACAAATCGCCATTGCGCAACCGATCCGGCTGAACGACGTGGTGATCGTCGAAGGACAATACGGAACGATCGGTGAAATTTCGCTGACGTACGTGGTCGTGAATTCCTGGGACGGCCGGCGGCTGATCGTGCCGATCAATTATTTTCTCGAGAAAACATTTGAGAACTGGACACGCGTTTCGCCGGAAGTCATCGGTGTCGTGAAGCTGTACACGGATTATTCGCTGCCGGTGCAAACGGTGCGCGAAAAAGTGAAAGGCTGGCTCGGGGAATCGACGCTCTGGGACAAGCGCGCATGGGGCTTCGTGGTGACTGACGCGACGGAGAAAGCCATCCAGGTGCGCATCACCGCCAGCGCAAAAGATTCGGGTGACGCATTCGACCTGCAATGTTTGCTGCGCGAAAAACTCATCACGTACCTGCAGCAGGAATTTCCCGGAACGTTGCCGCGCGCAAGAGTGGAAGTGATCGGGAAAGAAACCACAGAAATGCCTTCGTCGAATGACAAGTCGCTGCAGAAATCGTAAATTGGTGCGATCAACCTGCGCAATGAAGATTCGTTTTTACTTTATCCTGTTTACCGCCCTGTTTTTCTGCTCCGTTTTATCGGCGCAGGATGTCGATCTTGGAAAAGGATTCCACAAAGACAAAAAAGGACAGGACGCTTTTTTTCGGGCCGAGGATTATTTCGACAACGGCTATTACCTGCTTGCGCTTCCGCTGTACCGCTCGCTCGAGCCGACGTACGGTACTTCCGATTATCTCATCTATCGCATCGGCATCTGCCTGCTGTACAAAAGCGATGAAACCCAAACGGCGCTCGATTACCTGAAGAAGGTGAAAGAGAAAAATCCCAAAGCGGCCGACATCGATCTTTATCTCGCGAAAGCGTATCATCTCAATGGTGATTTCGACCAGGCGATCGCGCAGCTTGATCTTTACGAGAAACAAAAGAACCTTCCGCCATCGAAACGCGACCAGGCGGAGCAGCTGCGCAAATACTGCATGAACGCCAAAGAGCTTTCTTCGCACCCGGTAGAAGCGAAGATCACCAACGTCGGAGAACCGGTGAACACTGAAAATTCCGAATACGTTCCCGTCGTTTCTTCCGATGATTCCATCATGCTGTTCACGTATCGCGGCGAACATTCTACCGGCGGACTGCAATCGTATCCCGGTACGCCTGATTCTTCCGGCATTTATTTCGAAGACGTTTTTTACACCTATCGCCAGGGCGGAAAATGGCAGGAGCCGGTTGCGCTCGACTCTACGATCAACGGTGACGGCCACGACGCGTGCATCGGTATTTCCAACGACGGGCAGGTGCTGCTCATTTACAAAGACGAAGCCGGCGGTGGTGATATTTACCAAAGCCGCCTCACCGGTTTTTACTGGACCGCTCCCGTGCCGCTGCTCGGCGATATCAATTCGACCAGCTGGGAAGGAAGCGCTACGTTCTCTTCTGATATGAAAACCATCTTCTTCGCCAGCGAACGTCCGGGAGGATACGGCGGAAGAGATATTTACCAGGCCACGCTCATGCCCGACGGCACCTGGGGCAACGTGCGCAACCTCGGACCGAAAGTGAATACCGCGATGAACGAAGACGCGCCGTTCCTTCACCCGAACGGAACCACGCTCATCTTCAGTTCGGAGTCGTTCAACAGCATGGGCGGCTACGACATTTTCAAAACGGAAATGACCGTGATCGACAGCACCAACTGGGAGCCCGGTGATGCGGAAAACATCGGTTACCCGATCAATACGCCGGGTGATGATAAATATTTTGTGCTCGGAACAGATGGTAAGCACGGTTATTATTCTTCCGGAAAATCGGGTGGGCAGGGGCAGCAGGATATTTATCTCGTGGAAGCCGATTTCGGATTGAAGAATGCGAACGTGCTTCAGGTTAGTGGTATCGTGACGTTGAACGACAAGCCGGACTATGCGTTGGTTTCCGTAAAAGATGACCAGGGGAAGCTGCGCACGTTCGAAGTTTCTGCGAATGCAACGAACGGAAAATACCTCGTGAATTTACCGGCCGGACGCAAGTATACGCTGACGTTTGTCAATGACAGCGCAGGCTCGCAGCAACATTCGGTAGATGCTACAAGCGCAACAGCAGAGATGCAGCGTATGACGCTCGACGTTTCTTTTTACACCGGCGATTACGCCACGCGCATACACGCCCGCCAGGATTCCGCGCGCACGGCCGATTCACTCGCGCTCGCCGCACGCATGGCCATGAAAGATTCTGTCGCGAAGCCGGTGGTAAATCCGGATGCTTCTTCCGGCATGGCGTACGACGAAATGTTGCGCGTTTACGGCAACACCAAAGTGCCCGGCATGATTTACCGCGTGCAGATCGCAGCGTACAATTTCCCGTCGAACTACAACTCCGGCCCGCTCCGCGCACTCGGCCCGATCGACCAGGTGAAGCTCGACGACGGCATCACGCGTTTCACGATGGGGCAATTTGAAACGCTCGCAGAAGCCGATGCCTATTGCAAAAAAGTGATCGCTGCCGGCCAGACCGATGCGTTCGTTACGGCGCAAAAAGACGGAAAACGTTACCTGCTGAAGGATCTTGCCGCGTTGCATTTCTTTCAGAAGTGATGCTTTTTTTCTTAAATTTGATACGCTTTTCTCCCGAAAGGCTATTTTCAAGATTTTCTTCCTGCTGATTTTATTGAATTGATGGATAAGGATTTAGGGTAGGAGTAGTATTATTTGTATATACATATAATGTTTTTACATACTTTTGCAGTGAAATGAGAATCGAAGACGAAATCAAGCAGAAGCAATTCAGCAACATTTACCACCGCATGTCGGTGAACATTCTTTTTACGGCTTCGTGGCTGCAGACGCATCACCTGCGCATGCTGAAGCCGCATGGCATTACGCCGCAGCAATACAACGTGCTTCGCATCCTGCGCGGGCAACATCCGAACGCCGCTTCGGTGGGGCTCATCCAGGAGCGCATGCTCGATCGCAGCTCGAATGCGTCGCGACTGGTGGATAAGCTGGTGGCGAAAAAACTTGTCGATCGCAAGACGTGCCCGGATGACCGCCGGCAGGTGGATATTAAAATCACGACTGCAGGATTGGAGCTGCTCGAACGCATGGATGTCGATATGAAGAAATGGGAAGGGATGATGAAGACGTTGTCGGAAGATGAAGCCGGCCAGCTCGGAGAATTGCTCGACAAGCTCCGGGGGTAAAAATTTTTCTCCCGAAAGGTGTTGTTACAATAAATTTAAACCAACCGCCCGCTCATGAAAAAGACAACGATCCTTCTCGCCACCGCAGCAGTATTTGCCGCAGGACTTTTCGCCTTTACGGTTACCGACACGAAGTGGACGGTCAACGCACAGGATGCGAAAATCGAATTCACGATGCCGAACGGAAAACACGGCGGCACCGTCAGCGGCCTCGACGCTTCGTTCGATTTCGACCCGATGCACCCGGAGCTCGCGCTGCTGAAAGCGACCGTCGACGTGAAGCAGCTCAAAGCCGATAACGAAAAGCTGACCGCGCACCTGATGACGAACGATTTCTTCGACGCCGAGCATCATCCCACGATGACGTTCACTTCTGAAAAAGTCGTTGCGAACGACAGCGGCTTCGTCGTCACCGGCCCACTCGCTATTCGTGATTCCGTACACACTGTCAGCGTTCCGTTCACCTTCAAACAGGACGGCAACAAAGCCACCTTCAAAGGCACGCTCGACATCTTCGCCGGCGATTACGGCGTCGGACAAAAAAGCAAATCCGGTAACGATCGCGTACTCGTTTCGATCGAAGTTCCGGTTTGGAAAGAGTAAATCAATGTGCTAATATGCTAATGGGGGTAATGTGCTTTCCGATAGCCCTCGGAGGCGCACAAACCCGCCGCACGCTTTACTTCCGATTGGAAGATTGCATATTCTGCATTGCTGTTTCGTTAGCTGATTAGCACATTAACCCATTCGCAAATTGTTTTTTAAAAGAAAGGACAACAATGAAAACGATCATTCACAAAGCCTCCGAACGTGGTCATGTCGATCACGGCTGGCTGAATGCACATCACAGCTTTAGCTTCGCGAGCTGGTACGATCCGTCAAAAGTGCACTTCGGATTGCTGCGTGTGCTCAATGACGATATCGTTGCCGGGGGAACCGGTTTCGGCCGCCATCCGCACGACAACATGGAGATCGTCACAATTCCGCTGGAAGGTGCGTTGAAGCACAAGGACAGCACCGGTGGCGAAGGCGTGATCCGCAAAGGAGAAGTGCAGATCATGTCGGCGGGTTCCGGCATCTACCATTCGGAAGAGAACGCTTCCAAAACCGAAGCCGTGAATCTTTTCCAGGTCTGGGTTTTCCCGAAAGAGCGCAACATCCAGCCGCGTTACGACCAGCGCATGTTCGAAAAAGAGAAACGCATGAACCAGCTCTGCACGGTCGTATCGCCGGATAAAAACGACGATGCGCTCTGGATCAACCAGGATGCGTACTTCTCGCTCGGCGCCTGGGACAACGCCACGACGATCGATTACAAGATCCGCCACAATGGCAACGGCGCTTACATCATGATCGTCGAAGGCAGCGCGGAAATCGAAGGCAACGCTCTCGGCAAACGCGACGCGATCGGCGTATGGGATACCGAATCCGTGAAGATCAACGTCGCCGCGAATACGGAAGTGCTGGTGATCGAAGTCCCGATGAACTGATTCTCGCACGACCCGACGCTCGGACGGCCCGGTGTGAGGTGTCATGAGATGTTAAAAGACACCGCACACCCGCCAACCCCCCCCA
>CAMLEF010000099.1 GCA_946478675.1 uncultured Flavobacteriales bacterium
CCAGCTGCTCCGCAGGATACAGTAAATCGCGCGAACGCACATAACCTGAGCCTATCCGGTCAAACGGAACATCATGCCCGTTCGGGCTGACCCGCAGTCGCACGCGTTCAATATTGATTTCCGGGCTTTCCGTCGCGACAAAGTAGAGATACACTTTGTAACCCGCAGCGACGGCTTCCCGCATGATATCCAGTTTCCCGGGATGAGAAAAAACGGTTTCGAAGGAGAACCGGAGCTTTTCCTTCAGCAGTTTTTTACGAAGGAAATCTGCGATGATCTGTGCTAGTGCTTCATCCGCTTCGTCGCGCAACAAATAAACCCGGTTGGAAGAAAAACGATACGATCGCCTGAACTCCTCTTCCGGGAAACGGGCGCCGACCAGTCCTGACGCTGTGGCAATGGAGGCAAATTCTGCAGCAGTCGTGTTGATCTTGTAATCACGGAAACGAAAACGGTTATTACGTAGCAACACAGCAATATCATCGGCATTGACGTACACGCCAAAGTCGAGCCGGCGGCCATTCGCCAGGTATTCGCGGACTGTTTTAATGATGGTGCTTTTTCCCGCTCCGTTGTGACCGTCAAAAACACGCAGACGAAAAGCAGGTGAAGAATCAGTCGAGGACAATCTTGCGGGGGCGCTTAACGGATTTCAATCGGGATATTTTTTCAAGGATATTGCCTTCCGCATCTACTTTAACGACCCAGCGTTCCGGGCCGATTTCTTTTACTATTACCGTATACCCCATGATCCGGATCGCATCCGCCGCAAGGT
The DNA here is from genome assembly GCA_946478675.1 of uncultured Flavobacteriales bacterium. The sequence continues at coordinate 776 of CAMLEF010000099.1, forward strand.
TTTTGGAGCCTTTGCTGATGGCGCGCACAAGATCACGTTTGGTCAGGTAAGCAACAGGAGGTTCTTCAACGATCGATGGCTTGCTCTTCTTCGCTTTATATTTTGTCGCTTTCTTTTTAGCCATACACAAATTTAATCTTTCCCTTAAGGTTTTTCATCTTTCTCCCCTCCTTCTTTTATCCTTCCGCCGCATTTTTTTCAACCGGCAAACCTGTTCAAAAGCAATCGTCCAATCGTTCAAAAATTATTTTTCCAAATTCCTATGGATTTAATAGGAATTAATACTTTTGTGCCGCTTTACAACCTGACCATGAAAGTTTCACTGAGCACCACCTGCCCTGTTTCCGGCGACCGCATCAACGGCACTGCTGCCCGCGCTGCGGCGTTCTACACGATCCTGCTGACCGGGCTGGCGATGTGTACCGGGAATTATTACATCAACCTCCTTCTCCTCGCGCTCGACTTCGGCATTCGTTCGTTCGGCCCCGCGCGTTACAGCCTGGTGCGCATGCTTTCGGTGGCAACGGTCAACCTGCTTCAGCTTCCCGTACGACCGGTCGATGCAGCACCCAAGAAATTTGCCGCCGGCCTGGGCATGAGCTTCGCGCTCGCCATTGCCGTCCTGCAGTTTCTGCATCAACCGGTTTTCGCGATGATCATTTGGTGGATGCTCGCCATTTGCGCTTTTCTCGAAGGAGCATTCGCCTTCTGCCTCGGATGCATCATTTATACGTTCCTCAACCGGATCTTCCCCAATAAAAATCACCCGCCGTCACGGCAATAAAAACTCCGCCTTATGTCACTTGTCAACGACACCGTACTCGAAAGAATAAATACACTGGTTGTCGTGACGAATAAGGACGGGAAGATCGAATACGTCAGTCCTTCCGTAAAACGTATCCTCGGTTACGATCCCAAAGAATTGCTCGGCGACGGCTGGTGGGCGCTCACCCGCGACAACAGCAAGGAGCGGCGGAAAATGAAAGAGTTCGTCCGCTACCAGCTCGACCAGACGCCGCTTACAGAAACCACACCGCAGGAACGTTTGCTGAAAACCGCGGGCGGCGGTGAGAAATGGATCCTCTGGAACACGTCGCGCGGATTGTTCAACAAGCTCATCGCGATCGGTCACGACATCACCGACCGGAAAAAAGCCGAAGAGCAGCTTCATCAGAAACACCGCGAGCTCGAACAGCAAAACCGCGACATCCTCGCCAGCATCCGCTATGCACGGCGTATCCAGGAATCGCTGCTGTCGGACACGCAGAAGCTGCAGGCGTTTCACGATCACTTCGTGCTGTACCTGCCGCAGGCCGAAGTGAGCGGCGACTATTACTTCTTTCACCAGCGCGGAAGCAAAACGTTCGTCGTGGCGGTCGATTGCACCGGGCATGGCGTTCCGGGCGCGCTGATGACGATGATCGCGCACAGCATCCTGAAAGAAGTGCTCGTGAAAAAAGCGCTCGACGATCCTGCGGAAATGCTGCATGCGCTCGATGAAGAGCTGGCGCTCGAATTGCACCACGAAGGCCGCGAAAATACGGACGGCATGGATGTAGCGATCGCCGTGCTCGACCGGGAAATGCATACGATCTCCTATGCCGGTGCGTTTCGGCCGATGCTGCGCGTGCGTGAAAATGTTATTGAAGAATTTGCACCGAACCGTTTCCCGATCGGCTTCTACGGCGATGCGGAAAAAACTTTCGTCACGCGAACCGAACCCGTGTTGCCGGGCGACACGTTCTACCTCTTCACCGACGGCTACTGCGATCAGTTCGGGGGCGAGCAGAAGAAAAAATTCAACCGCGTCCGTTTCAAAGAGCTGCTGCTTTCGGTGCAAACGATGCCGCTGTCGGAACAGGCCTCTTTTCTGAAATACGCGCTGCGCAACTGGAGACAGGAAGAGCCGCAGGTCGACGACGTGCTCGTGATCGGACTGCGCGTTTGAATGAGTCAGGAGTTTTGAGTTCGGAGTTCGGAGTTTCCTGCAATTACTGAAAACTCCGAACTCCCGACTCCCGACTCCGAACTCCCGACTAACTAACGTTTGGATTTTTTCGCTTTGTCTTCACGGCGCACGATGTCGGCGAGGCTGGTGCCGGCGAGGATTTTCAATGAAGCGTCACGCACTTCCAGCGCCACCGCGCGGATGCCGCAGGTCACTTCATCGACGCATTCGGCGCAGCGCTGGTAAAAGTTGAGGCTCACGCAAGGCACGAGCGCGATCGGCCCGTCGGTGATGCGGATGATGTCGCTGAGCATGATCTCGGCCGGAGGTTTGAGCAGGAAATAACCGCCGCTTGCGCCTTTCCGGCTGCCGAGAAATCCTTTGTTGCGCAGCTCAAGCAGGATCGCTTCGAGAAATTTCCGCGGGATGCGTTCGGCTTCTGAAATTTCCGAGATGCGTTTGGGCGACTGTGTGTCGAATTCTCTCGCGAGAACGACCAGCGCTTTGATCGCATACTTGGATTTTTTCGTCAGCATCGGTTACTGTTCGTTGGAAGAAGCGCGTTGACGCAGGAGATGATCGGCCAGCACGAGCGCGCACATCGCTTCTACGATCGGCACGGCGCGCGGCACCACGCAGGGATCGTGACGACCGCGGCCCATCATTTCGACGGCCTGTCCTTTAGCATTCACCGTGCGCTGTTTCTGCATGATCGTCGCCACGGGTTTGAAAGCGACGCGGAAATAAATGTCTTCGCCGTTGCTGATGCCGCCCTGGATGCCGCCCGAACGGTTCGTCGCCGTCGAGATGTTTTTCTTTTCCGCAGCCGGCAGAAAAATATCGTTGTGCTGCGAGCCGCGCATCGTCGTTCCCGCGAAGCCCGAGCCGAATTCAAATCCTTTCACCGCGTTGATGCCGAGCATTGCTTTGCCGAGATCCGCATGCAGCTTGTCGAACACCGGTTCGCCCAATCCAGCAGGAACGCCTTTCGCCACGCAGCTGATCACGCCGCCGATCGTGTCGCCTTCTTTGCGTACCGTTTCGATCAAACGGATCATTTCATTCGCAACGGATGGATCGGGACAACGCACGATGTTGTTTTCCGTTTGCGTGAGGTCGAGCTCCTGGTAAGGCTTATTCAATTGCACTTCGCCGACCTGCGATACGTAAGCGGAAACGGCAATGCCCTGCTGCGCGAGCAACAGTTTTGCGATCGCTCCGGCCACGACGCGCGCTGCGGTTTCCCGTGCAGAAGAACGTCCGCCGCCACGGTAATCGCGGAAGCCGTACTTCATGTCGTAAGTGAAATCGGCGTGCGAAGGACGATACACGTCTTTGATCGCTTCGTAATCTTTCGGACGCTGGTCGGTGTTGCGGATGAGGAAGCCGATCGGAGCGCCGGTCGTTTTTCCTTCGAAAATGCCGGAGAGCAATTCGACTTCATCTTCTTCTTTCCGCTGCGTCACGATCTTCGACTGGCCGGGGCGGCGGCGACGCATTTCCGAGCGGATGAATTCAGGATCGATCACGATACCCGCGGGGCAACCATCGATGACGCCGCCGATAGCAGCGCCGTGCGATTCACCGAAAGACGTGAGGCGGAAAAGCGTTCCGAAGGAATTGCCGGCCATACGGGCAAAAATAGGTACTTTCACGAGGCCCCCGTTAATCTTTACCTCATTACCAGCGTCCAAGAAACCATGCGTGCCGGTTTTCGCGCCTTTTTGCTGCTGCTTGTGCTGAACGGTTTCCCGTTGCTGCTTTTCTCGCAGGATACGACGCGGCACGTGACTATCAAACCCGCTTTCGATTTCGATCAGCGATTTTCCTTCATCACCGACAAACGCGTGAACATCTGGGGCGCACGGGCGGGTTTGCTCATCAATGAAAAATTCAAGATCGGCAGCGGCATTTATTTTCTCAACGACCGCCTGCGCAGCACCACGGTCGATACCGGCGACGCGTCGTTGTATTCCGGCAAACGCGATCTCTATTTCGCGACGGTGTATTACGAACCGTTCTTCTTCCGGTTCCGCTACGTCGAGCTGAGCCTGCCGATCGAAGCAGGATTCGGCAAATCCGTCTTTCACGTGTACAACCGCAACTCCGGCGAATTGCTGCAAACCGACAATCGTTTCTTCCTGCCGACCGGCGCGGGATTATCGCTTTCGTTCAAGCTGCCGCCGATCGGGCGTTTCAAGCCGACGCGATGGGTGGGCATTAATTTTCTTGCCGGCTATCGCTACTGCGTGCTCGAGAATTATTTCCAAACGGATTACGACGGCCTGTTCTGGTCCGTCAGCGGAGCGATCTTCCTCGATCGTGTCACCGACGATTGCCGCCAATGGAAACATGCACGGCAGGCGAAAAAAGCAATGAAAAAAGGAACGCTCCCCGATCAGAACCGGTAGGTGACGGCAAATTCATTGAAGAGCCCGGAGGTTTCCAGGCCGAAATAGTCGAGCGACTTTTCTTTCAGCGAATAGCCCTGCGATTCACGTTCGAAAGAAGCGCCGCGGAACACGACGAGATCGACACCCGCCTGCAGCGACATCATCCAGTGCGAAGAGAACGCATAACGCACGCCGATGTTCGGGTTGGCGCCGAAGTAATAATTGAACGATGTTTTGCGATCGAGCTCGAGCACTCCCGGCGGTTGATTAAAATCAATGTTCCAGTAGCCGTTCGTATCGAGCCGTTCATTGTAATCCGTCAGCTTGTACGTGCGGTTGTAAAAACCGAACATTGCATCGAGCGCGATATACGCCGACCAGCGATAGTTGCCTTCGGTGCGGCGTTCAAAGCCGATGTTGAATTGCACGGGGCGACGCTTGCCCATGTCGAACGTATTGCGGATGCGCGTGGAATCCGTAACGGCGTAATAATAATCTTCCGTGTTATGAAAGGTCGTATACATCGCCGGGCGATACATGATGCCCGCGCGCAGCACCGCACGCGGATTTTTCAACGCACGCTTGTACATGATCGACCAGCGCGCTTCGTTATCCGGAACAGCGCCGAGCAGCGTCGTAAACACCGGCGCAATATTCACGACAATTTCATTCGGCCCGGCCGGAACGATCGTATCCCGCATATAACCGGCGATCGGCTTGAACAACGGGTTGCGATGCGTTTTAGTCGTATCCTGCGCGAACACAGAAAACGGCAACAGGAAAAGAAGAAAAAAATAAAGATGGCGAATGCTCATGATCAGAAGTTGACGGTCACCTTTCGATAGGTGGCTCCGGCAAAAATACCATATCCGCCCGTTACGTTGGAATACATGAGCGTAGGTTCTGAAAACGGATCGTCGCCGCCGTTGTAATTCTGCAGCGCCTGGTGGAAATAATAATATTCTTTGCTGCAATGCATGAGGCAGAAATTCATCGCGTGCGGACGCACCGTTGCAAATGCCGACGGCGGCGCCTGGTAGAGGATGCTGTTGCTGCGCGTAACCTGCTCGCCGTTCCTGCCGTCATCGGTATACAGCTCGTCGCCGTACGACCATGCGACGGAATCATTCACCGACGAATCAAAAGCGATCATGCTCGTCGTGGTGCGGTAGAGATCGTCTTCGGTGATCAGATCTGTAAAAGAGAGCGACGTCGAGATGCCGTAATTCCAGGTTCCCGATGAAGTGTCGAGCGTATACGTCATCGTTGCCGTAAAATCCGAAGGCACTGCCGCAGGAACAGTCGTCTCCGCATGCACCGCATCCATCTCCGGCGCAGAAACATCGAGCCGATAACTGTTGCCGGAAACGATCGCCAATCCCGAAGCAGGATACGTGAATTCGCCGAGCTGGCTGTCGAAAGAAAGGCTCACTGCGCTGCCGTTGGTCGTGTTCGTCAGCAGTACCGCAGCATTCTGCACCGGCGCATCGTTGATTGGCCCGTTTCCCGTCGTAAATACCGGGCGGCTTTTCGTCACACGAACCCGCAGCAATGTATCCTGCGGCGTAATGAAACATTGCACAACTAATTTCGGCGAGACCACCGGGAGATCGACGTCCGCATTTTGCTCGCAGGAATTCAGCAGGAGCAGCGGAAGAAAAAGCAAAGAGAAGAGAACACGTTTCATAAGCATCAGAATTTCCAGTTCCAGGAGACAGAGGGAATGATCGGGAACAACGACACCTGGCGCAGGCGGCGATTGCCCTGCCGGTCGTAACCGACGTAATAATAAAATGGATTATGCCGGTTGTACACGTTGTACACGCCGAGCTCGAAGGTTTGCTCCACGCGCTTTTTCTGCTTGTGAAACTGGATCGCAATATCGAGACGGTGATACGGCGCCATGCGGAAATCGTTTTTCTTGCCGTAATCGCTGATGAAATACGTGGACCACGGCGACTGGTGATTATTGCTGCCCGGATCGTGCGCGTTGATCGTGTATTCGGATTGCGGAAGCGTGATCGCGTTGCCGGTGCCGTACACCCACGTTGCAGAGAGCGTGAGGTGTTTGCTCAGCTGGTAAATGCCGACGACGGAAATATCGTGGCGGCGATCATAACGCGCGTAATACTTTTCGCCGAAGTTGATCGAATCGAACTGCAGCTGCGTCCATGAAAGCGTGTAGCCGATCCAGCCGGTGAATTTTCCCGCTTTGCGTTGGATGAACAGTTCTGCGCCGTAGCTCCACGCCTGTCCGTTCGTGACGTTGTTTTCCCAGTTCACCGGCTGGCTGTTGGTGCCGAGGTCGATATCCAGGAAGCTCGCGCCTTCTTTGTAGCCGATGATGTCGAACGAGCGTTTGTAATAGCCTTCGAGCGTCACCGCGAATTTCTTTTCCGGAAAATCACGCGCAAGACCGAGCGCCGCCTGCCACGAGCGCTGCGGCGCCACATTCTTCGTTGCGGGCACCCAGAGATCGGTCGGCAATCCCATTCCCGTATTCGACAGCAGGTGCAGGTACTGGTTCATCATCGTCCAGCATGCTTTCACGGAAAGGTTTTCATCGATCATATAACGCAGCGCCACACGCGGTTCGGGACGCACGTAATTTTTCTTCTGCACGGCGAAATAGCTCAACCGCACGCCGACGTTCGCTTTCAACCGCTGCGTAATGCTCCAGTCATCTTCGATGTAAATGCCGCTTTCCCACGCCTCGATCTTCTGCGCCTTCACCGAAAGGTCCGGCTCGTTCGTTCCTCTTGCGACCAATGCGCTGGGGAAAAAGTTGTGATACGTCGAAAGGAAACCGAAGCGGATGTAATGTTCCGGCAAAGGAGAAAAATCGAAATCCTGTTTCACGCTGTAATCACGAATACCGGAAGAATACCGCAGCTCGAAATGGTCATTCGAGAATTGCTCTTCGTATTTGATCGCCAGCGTATAATTCGTGAAGATGAGCGACGTGTTCGAGAACAAACGATCGCCCCAGATGTGATTCCAGCGCAGCGTGCCGGTCGCATTTCCCCAGCCGAGCGACGCTTTCGAATATTCGCCCTGCTGGCCGGTGCTGTAGCGGTCGTAAAATTTATCCCGGCCGAAATAGCCGCTGAGATAAACCGTATTCTTTGCATCGAGCTCGTAGTTCAGCTTCGCGTTGAAATCGTCGAAGAAGTAGCCGACCTTATCATCCGACTTTTGAAACGGCAGCGAAAGAATATCGATGTACGTGCGTCGTCCGGAAACGAGGAACGAAGATTTTCCTTTGACGATCGGTCCTTCCGCGGTGATGCGCGAAGAGATCAGTCCGAATCCGCCTTCGACGTGATACGTCTGTTTGTCGCCTTCTTTCATCTGCATTTCCAGCACGCTCGACAAACGCCCGCCGTAGCGCGCAGGGAAACCGCCTTTCGTGAGCTCGATACTTTTCAATGCGTCGCCGTTGAAGAGCGAGAAAAATCCGAAGAGGTGAAAGGCGTTGTACACCGTCGCGTCGTCGAGGATGATGAGGTTTTGGTCGGGGCCGCCGCCGCGCACGTAAAAACCGCTGCTGCCCTCCTGCCCTTTCTGTACGCCCGGCATGAGCTGGATCACTTTGAGCACGTCTTTTTCGCCGAGCAGCGCAGGGATCTGCTTCACCTGTTCGACGGGAATGGAAACTTTGCTCATCTGCGTGCTCTCGCTGACTTTCTCCTGCTGCTCGCCGACGATGACGACTTCTTTCATTTCCTTCGGCGCGAGCTGCAGGTCAATGATCGTGTCTTTGTCGAGGAAAAAGTGCAACACCACCGGCTCGTAACCGACGAAGGTGTATTGCAACTCAACCGTATCCGGCAGCAGCGACAGCGAATAAAATCCGTAGTTATTGGTAGCCGTTCCGCCGCGGCTTTTCGTATCGAGCACGACGACGCCGGGAAGTTTTTCGAGGCTTCCTTTTTCACGCACCGTGCCGCTGATGGTGTAGCGGTTTTTTTGTGCGTAAAGAGAACTGCCTAAAAGAAAGAACAGGAGAAAAAATGCGGGCGATGTTTTCATAGGAGCGCTAAAATGTGCAGAAGACGCAGAACGGTCACAAAAAGTTACTTGACAGTTAACAGTTGGAATGATTTGCCTGATAACTGGACGCGATGCGCGATGAAAAGTTGCCTCTGAAACGTTTTTCTCCGCGAAAAATCATTCTCATCTTTGTCGCGTTATTCCCATGCAGAAATTACTCATCAAAAATATCGGCACGCTGGTGCAGGCGCGCGAGGAAGCTCCCGCCACCGTTGCAGGCGCTGCCATGAATGAATTGCCGTGCATTCACGATGCGTGGCTCGCGGTTGAAGACGGAAAAATTGCCGCGTTCGGCGACATGGAAACGTGGCCCGGCATTTCCGACTGGACCGGTCTCGAAGTCCTCGACGCGAATGAAGGGCATGTGTTCCCGGCCTGGTGCGATTCGCATACGCATCTCGTGTACGCGTCGAGCCGCGAAGGCGAATTCGTTGATCGGATCCGCGGCATGAGCTACGAAGAAATTTTTGCGCGCGGCGGCGGCATTCTCAATTCTTCGCGAAAGCTGCGTGAGGCGACGGAAAATGAATTGTTCGAATCCGCAGCGGAACGGCTCGATGAAGTGATCCGTCTCGGAACGGGCGCCATTGAGATCAAAAGCGGTTACGGCCTCGACCTGGAAAGCGAATTAAAAATGCTGCGCGTCATCCGCCGGCTGAAAGAGCGCGGGCCGGTTCCTGTAAAAGCGACGTTTCTCGGTGCGCATGCGGTGCCGCTGGAATATCACAACAACAAAGACGGTTACATCCGTTTGCTCATCGAAGAAATGATGCCGGCGATCGGAGCCGAACAGTTGGCGGATTACTGCGACATTTTCTGCGAACGGAATTATTTTACCGAAGAAGAATCCGTGCGCATTCTCGAAGCCGGGAAAAAACACGGCATGACGCCAAAAGTGCATGCCAACCAGCTCAGCGTGTCGGGCGGTGTGCAGGCCGGCGTTCGCACGGGCGCCATCAGTGTCGACCATCTCGAATACCTCGGCGATGAAGAAATTGCGCTGCTGAAAAATTCTTTCACGATGCCTACGCTGCTGCCCGGCGCTGCTTTCTTCTTAGGATTGCCCTGGCCGCCCGCGCGCAAAATGATCGACGCAGGATTGCCGGTCGCTGTGGCATCGGACATGAATCCCGGCAGCTGTCCTTCGGGAAACATGCCGCAGATGATGAGCCTGCTTTGCATCGGGCAAAAAATGACACCGGAAGAAGCGATCAACGCAGCGACGATCAACTCCGCATACGCAATGGGACTTTCGGAAACGCACGGCAGCATCACGCCGGGCAAACAGGCGAACCTCGTCATCACGAAAAAAATGCCGTCGGTAGCGTTCCTGCCCTACTCCTTCGGCAGCGATCTCATCCACACGGTGCTGATCGATGGCAAAACCGTTCGTCATGACGGGTAAACTCTGCGTTTATTCCGCAGCCGACCTTCAATCACGCGTTCGTCGCCGCGCCGGGGAAACCAAGCTCGGTGAACGCATGCGCGCGCTTCCCGGGAAACAAAGCTGGATCGATGAACTTGCTGCTTCGTCAGCGAAATTCGTGCTGCTCGGTCTTCCGGAAGACATCGGCATCCGCGCCAATTACGGTCGCGGCGGAGCGTGGAGCGCGTGGGAGCCTGCTCTTGTTGCGCTGCTGAATATGCAAAGCAATGCGCTGCTCGACGGGGAGGAATTGCTGCTGCTCGGCCACGTCGACTTCAGCGACCTCATGCACGAAAGCGATTCGCTCGACCTGAAGACACGCGAAGGCATGAAAGCGATCCGTGCATTGACCGCGCAGGTGGATGAGCGCGTGTGGCCCGTGATCCATGCGATCGCCAAAGCAGGAAAAATTCCGATCGTCATTGGCGGCGGACATAACAATGCATTTCCGATTCTTCGCGGGATGGCGGAAGGTCGCGTCGCGGGAAATATCGCGCAGGAAAAATCGCTGAACGTGCTCAACCTCGATGCGCACAGTGATCTGCGTGCAATGGAAGGGCGGCACAGTGGCAATGGTTTTCGTTATGCGTGGGAAGGCGGCTATATCGATCGCTATTGCATCGCCGGTTTGCAGCAGCAATACATTTCGGCAGCAGGTTTGGAATTCCTTCACGAAAATGAGCAACGCATCAAAGCGCTGAGCTTCGAAGAGCTTTTCATTTACAATTCTTCAGCCGATGCCATTCGCAACTGCATAGAAACCGCGCGGGATTTTTTCGGCACAACTGCAACGGGCATCGAGATCGACCTCGACCTGGTGCAGAACACGCCATCAAGCGCAAAGACACCCAGCGGCATCAGCCCTAACCAGGCAAGACAATTCGCCTGGCTCGTCGCAAAAGAATTGAACGCGGCTTATTTGCATTTAGCCGAAGCGGCGCCGGTGCTTTCACACATCAAAGCGGATAATAAGACGGGGAAATTGCTGGCGTTCCTCGTGACGGATTTTGTGAAGGGATTTTCAGCAAAACAGCGTTCCTGAAAATTTAACCACGGAGACACGGGGACACGGAGAAAAACCTCTGTGCCCCCGTGTCTCCGTGGTTCTTCATTTGCTAATTTCGCCTTCACACAATCCCTCCTTATGAAAAAGCTCATCGAATGCGTGCCCAACTTCTCCGAAGGCCGCGATATGAACATCATTCACCAGATCACTGCCGCGATTGAAGCCGTCGATGGCGTTCGTTTGCTGAACGTCGATCCGGGCAAAGCGACCAACCGCACCGTCGTCACCTTCGTGGGCGAGCCGGATGCCGTGGTGGAAGCCGCTTTCCGCGCGATCAAAACAGCCGGCGAGCTGATCGACATGAGCAAACATAAGGGCGAGCATCCGCGCATGGGCGCCACCGACGTCTGCCCGTTCATTCCCGTCGCCAACATCTCGATGGAAGAAACGGCGCTGTACGCGAAGAAGCTCGGCGAGCGTGTCGGCAACGAATTGCGCATTCCCGTTTACCTCTACGAATACGCGCAGCCGAATAAAAAACGCAGCAACCTCTCCATCATCCGCGCGGGCGAATACGAAGGCTTCTTCAAGAAAATTCTCCAGCCGGAATGGCAGCCGGACTTCGGTCCTGCCGAATACGACATCCGCCGCGGCGCAACGGTGATCGGCGCGCGTGATTTCCTCGTGGCGTACAACATCAACCTCAACACCACTTCCACCCGCCGCGCCAACGCCATCGCATTCGACGTACGCGAGGCCGGACGCACGCAGAAGGACGCGAAAGGCAACGCCGTAAAAGACAGCAACGGCAACCCCGTCGTCATTCCCGGAACATTGAAAAGCGTAAAAGCCATCGGCTGGTTCATCGAAGAATACGGCGTCGCGCAGATCTCGATGAACCTGACGAACATCACCGTCACGCCCGTGCATATCGCGTTCGACGAAGTCTGCACGAAAGCGCAGGAGCGTGGCATCCGCGTGACCGGCTCCGAGCTCGTGGGCCTCATTCCGCTGCAATGCATGCTCGACGCCGGAAAATAT
>CAMLEF010000100.1 GCA_946478675.1 uncultured Flavobacteriales bacterium
TTATTTCGATGGGAACGAACGAAGGTTTTTATCCCGGCTTCAAAAGCGAAACGATGTACAATAACATCGACACGCTCGTGAGCAACATCAAACAGGTGCTGCCGGGTTCTTCGTTCCTGCTGACCACGCCGGGTGATTCGTACCGTCGCACACGCAACGGGCGCGTGAAGAATCCGGACATCAAAGAAGCGCGCAATACGGTGGTGCGTTATTGCACCGATCACCAGGTCGCGTATTGGGATTTGTATAATGTGATGGGCGGTTACGGCTCGATGGGAAAATGGTTCGTGGCGGGGCTTGCGGCGAAGGACAGGGTCCATTTTTCGAAGCCGGGTTACCAGCTGCAGGGACAATTGCTTTACCAGGCAATGATGGGCAGCTATGAAAAATACGTGATCACGACGTACGGAAAATAACCCCTATGAACTCCCTCCACGAGGCGCTTCAGCATTTCGGAAATTTTTTGCTCAGCTGGAATGCATGGCCGGTTTACCTGCTGGCGACGGCTGCGCTCATCTGGTTCACAGTGAAAGATCCGGCCGATCGTTTCCGCGCGCTGGGATTGTCAATTACGACGGTTGCGCTGCTGTTCGGGCTCTCGTGGATCGGTACACGGTTTTTCCATCTCGATCCGGATAAGCTGAGCGCGCAGTTCCGTTACGATCCGGACAACAGGTTGTTGTTCAACAGCTCGTTCTTCCTGTATTTTTTCACGTTCCTGCTGCTGTTCTTCCTGATCATTCACCGGCACAAGCTCACGCGTGTCGTTGTGTTTTCCGTTTTTTCGCTGTTCTTCTTTTACAAAGCCTGCGGCTGGTACGTCGTCTTCATTCTCATTGCGGCCGTCGTCGATTTTTTTCTTTCGAACGGCATTTACAAAGTGCCGAAGAAGTCGACGAAAACGCTGCTGCTCGTCATCAGCATGGTGCTGAACCTCGGGCTGCTGGCGTATTTTAAATACACGAACTTTTTCATCGGGATGGTGAACGACTGGATGAATGGCCACATCGAGCCGCTCGCGCTGGTGCTGCCGGTCGGGATCTCGTTCTACACGTTTGAAAATCTCAGCTACACGCTCGACGTTTACCGCGGCCACTTCAAGCCGGTGACGAGCTTCTTCGATTACCTGTTCTTCCTCTCGTTCTTCCCGAAGCTGATGATGGGCCCGATCGTGCGCGCTTCCGATTTCATTCCGCAGATCCGACAGGATACGCATGTTTCGCAGGAAGACGTGGGCGCAGGGCTTTATCTCATTCTCAGCGGACTGTTCCGCAAAGTCGTCATCTCGGATTTCATCTGGTTGAATTTCGGTCAATACATTTTCGACGATCCGACGAAGCACAGCGGGGTGGAATGCCTGTTCGGCGTGTATTGTTATGCGCTGGTGATCTACTGCGATTTCTCCGGTTATTCCGACATGGCGATCGGGATGGCGCGGTGGATGGGCTTTAAAATCCCGGCCAACTTCGATTCGCCGTATCAATCGTCCAACATCACGGAATTCTGGCGGCGCTGGCACATTTCGCTCTCGTCATGGCTGCGCGATTACCTCTACATTTCCCTCGGCGGCAATCGTCGCGGATCGATCGGCACGTGGATCGTCTCTTCAATTTTCATTCTCGGGGCGGCCGGCGCTTCGGTGAATGCGTATTTCGTGCACGGCAACTTCTGGCCGCTGGCAGGACTGGCAACCGTGCTCGCTTTCATTTTCCTCCCCGCGCTTTTCGAGCGAAAGCAGCAAACGGTAACAACGAGCCTCAACCAGATGAACACGATGCTGCTCGGCGGACTGTGGCACGGCGCTTCGTGGAATTACCTGTTCTGGGGATTCCTGCACGGCCTCGCGCTGTCATTCGACAAGATCCGCATGAAGTTCATGCCGAACAGCCGTAAGACCGCCATTAAAATCCTCGGTGCATTGCTGACGTTCCATTTCGTCTGCTTCTGCTGGATCTATTTCAAATGCGAAACCTTCGAACAGGCGGGACAGCTCCTGCAGCAGGTCTTCACGAATTTTGCGCCCGAAACGTTCCTGCCGATGCTGAATGGCTATTTCCCCGTCGAATTGCGCACCATGCATTTCCTCGGCAGAGCCCCCATGTACGCCAAAATCTTAGTCATGATCAGCGTCATCTGGATCGTCATTCAAGCCAAACAAGCCGAGCAAATGCTCCCGATCTACCTGCAATTCTAACCTAAAGTGAACCCCTTAAGTACCCTTAAGTGTCTTAAGTGGTCACTAACAATTTCCCCCGCAGCATTCCAACGCTTACCTTTACCACCGCCCCTCATCAACTTTTCCAAAAAATCCCGTTAACAAAAGAATTTGGGAATTAATTGAAATCCCTTACATTTGCAGTCCTTTTTCAAAACAACGAGTCATGTCAAAAGTCTGCCAGATCACCGGAAAACGCACGATTGTAGGTAACAGCGTATCGCACTCCAACCACAAAACGAAGCGTACGTTCCAGCCCAACCTGCAAACCAAGCGCTTCTTCAACGAAGAAGACAAGAAGTTTGTAACCCTCCGCGTGTCTGCTTCGGGCATCCGCACCATCAACAAGATCGGTCTTGCTGAAGCTCTCAAACGCGCACGCGCGAAAGGTTTCATCAAGTAAACCGGCTGTCCGGTAATTCTGCCGGTCACAAGCCTATACTGCATTTGAAAACGTTGTCTGCACCCGCGGATGACGTTTTCGTATTTTTAGCCGGTCAACCTGTTTGTTATGGCATTTCCTTCCCGGTCGCTGAAACTGCTGGCGGCAATCCTGCTCGCGGCATTCGTTCTTTCTTTCACCTCCAAAGCGCCTTACGATTACGATACCGACCTGCTGCCGGTGAAATTCCACCAGGATCGCCGGGAGGCGCTTCGCGCGTTGCTGCCCGACAGTTCCGTCGCCGTTTTTTTCGCCAGCCCCGAACGGAAATACGCGAACGACGTGCTCTATCCGTATCATCCCGATCCGAATTTCTATTACCTGACCGGCCTGCGCGAGCCGAATGCCATGCTGCTCGTCTTCAAGGAAAAGCAGCAGATTGATACGCTCTTTACCGATGAGCTGCTCTTTACGCAGGATCGCAACCCGAAAGAAGAAGCCTGGACCGGTCGCCGCCTCGGGCCTGCCGGAGCGAAAGAAAAGCTGCAGATCGCCTCCGTCCTTTCCGGGAAAGCGTTCATGAACATGAATATCCGCTGGTCGAAATTCCGGAAAGTCCTGTTTTTCCCCATCGACGAGCAAACCGCCGACGATCCCGACGATCCGGCCGACCTTTCCGATCTCGTCCGGCGTTTCCAGTCGCAGGCCGCAAAGGGCGCCAATGCCAATACGCAGGACCTGGCCACGTTCATGTGCATGCTTCGCCAGACGAAGGAGCCGGCGGAGATGGTGCTCCTGCGCAAAGCCATCGACATCAGCAATGAGTCGCACATTGAGCTCATGCGTGCGATGGAGCCGGATATGACGGAATACCAGGCGCAGTCGATTGTCGAATTCGAATTCCGCAGGCGCGGGGCGGAGGCGGTGGGCTATCCCAGCATTTGCGGCGCGGGCGAAAACACCTGCGTGCTGCATTACGTCACGAACCGCAAGCCGATGGAAAGCAACAACCTGATCGTTGTGGACGCCGGGGCGGAATACCACGGCTACACCGCCGATATCACACGTACGCTGCCCGCGAGCGGGAAATTCACGCCCGAGCAGAAAGCGATCTACGACATCGTCCTGGAAGCGCAGGAGGCCGGCATCAAAGAGTGCAAATGGGGCAATGAATTCCGTGCGCCGCACAAAGCTGCCGTCAAAGTCATCAAGAAGCGGCTGATGGAGCTGGGCATTATCCAGAAGGAAGAAGATTACGTGAAATACTTCTTCCACGGCACCTCACATTACCTCGGTCTCGATGTGCACGACGCGGGACTGTACGGCAAACTGGAGCCCGGCAATGTCATCACGGTGGAGCCCGGCATTTACATCCCGGAAGGTTCGCCCTGCGATCCGAAATACTGGAACATCGGCGTGCGGATCGAAGACGACGTGCTGATCACGGATGGTACGCCGGAGGTTTTGTCCGGAAAAATCCCGAAAACCACCGTGGATATCGAGAAAACGATGGCAGAAAAGAGCTATTTGAACGGAAAATAGCCTGAACACTGGCGCATGTAATCAGAAAAGGAAGTCAGGGATATAATTTATGTTCTGCAAATCAGTTAGTTACTATAAAATCGGCAATTGGCAATCGGCAATGCCCTGCAATACTTGGGACTTCCGTATTCATTAGTTACCTTTGCCCTCCCAAAAGCTAAATACAATGGCCAAGAAAGGTAATCGCATCCAGGTAATCATGGAATGCACCGAGCACAAAGAGAGCGGCAAGCCGGGTACTTCTCGTTACATCACGACGAAGAACAAGAAGAACACGCCCGACCGCCTCGAGATGAAAAAATACAACCCGATCCTCAAGAAGGTAACGGTTCACAAAGAGATCAAGTAATCGACCTTCGGGTTGCTAAAATCATACAGCCATGGCAAAGAAAGTAGTTGCTACGCTCAAAAGCGGTGACGGAAAACAGTTCACCCGCGTGATCAAGATGGTTAAGTCGAAGACCGGCTCTTACGCTTTCCGCGAAGAAGTCGTTCACAACGACCACATCAAGGATTTCCTCGCTGAGAAGAAATAATTTTTGTCGGTTGATCCGGTAATGAAGCTTCTTTCCCTGAAAGGAGCTTTCGTTGTTTAAAAAAGTACGTACGGGAACGTTTGCAAAGTACGTTTCCCGGATGCCTCGTAACTTTGCAACTTATCCGCATCATTATGGCGTTTTTCGGTCTGTTCAACAAGGAGAAGAAGGAAAGTCTCGACCAGGGCCTGGCGAAGACCAAGGACAACTTTTTCACGAAGATCGCCCGTGCTGTCGTCGGGAAATCGACCGTGGATGCGGAAGTGCTCGATAACCTCGAAGAAGTGCTTGTCACTTCAGACGTCGGCGTTGAGACCACGCTCAAGATTATCCGCCGCATCGAAGCGCGCGTAGCTACCGACAAGTACGTCAACACCACCGAGCTGAACCGCATCCTCCGCGAGGAGATCGCCGCGCTGCTCGCCGAAAACAATACGTCCGACCTGCTCGACTTCGCCATTCCTGCCGGCAAAAAGCCGTACGTGATCATGGTCGTCGGCGTCAATGGCGTTGGCAAAACCACGACCATCGGCAAGCTGGCGAACGCGTTCAAGAAATCCGGCAAGCAGGTGATGCTCGGCGCTGCCGATACGTTCCGCGCTGCTGCCGTCGATCAGCTTACGATCTGGTCGCAGCGTGTCGACGTGCCGATCGTTTCGCAGGGCATGGGCGCCGATCCCGCTTCCGTCGCTTTCGATACGCTGAATTCCGCGGTGTCGAAAGGTGCTGACGTCGTCATCATCGATACGGCCGGCCGACTGCACAACAAGGTGAACCTGATGAACGAGCTCACCAAGATCAAGAAGGTGATGCAGAAAGTCGTTCCCGACGCGCCGCACGAAGTCCTTCTCGTGCTCGACGGCTCCACCGGGCAGAACGCGATCGAGCAATGCAAGCAGTTCACCGCTGCTACCGACGTTACCGCGCTCGCCGTCACTAAGCTCGACGGAACCGCGAAAGGCGGAGTCGTCATCGGCATCTCCGACCAGTTCAATATCCCCGTCAAATACATCGGTGTCGGTGAAAAGATGGACGATCTCCAGGTCTTCAACAAAAACGAGTTCGTCGACTCGCTGTTCAAGCAGAATTGATTCAGTCGACAGTTTGCAGTCGATTGTATTAAAACTGCCAACTGCGGACTGCAACTGTTCCTCCAATCTATTTCGGGGCTTTTCTCGCCTATCGGGTGAATTTCCGGCTGGCTTCCGCTATCTTGCCGGTTACCCTTGATGCTGCCCGGTAATTGTTTCATTTTATTGCTGAAAAGATGTCCGACCTTGTTACCACCGTTACGCTACGCCCGATGCTCGAAAGCGATCTCGGACAATTTTTTCTCGACCAGCAGGATGAAGAAGCGCGTTACCGGGCTGCGTTTACGCCGGAAGATCCCTTCGATCGCGAAGCATACATGAGCAAATGGAAAAAGCTGCTGCACGATGAGACGGTGCTCAACAAAACCATTCTCGTGGAAAATAAAATCGCCGGCAGCATTGCGAAATACGTCATGTTCGGCGAAGCGCAGATCACGTATTGGATCAGCAAGCCGTACTGGAACCGCGGCATCGCTTCCGCAGCGCTGAAAGAATTTTTGTCGCAATACAAACAGCGCCCGATTTTCGGTCGGACGGCTTTCGATAATATCGCTTCGCAGCGCGTGCTGGAGAAAAATGATTTCCTGCTGGTAGAACGCGATCGCTATTTTTCCAATGCGCGCAAGCAGGAAATCGAAGAACTGATTTTCCGCCTCGACTGACAAACGCGCGCTTCGGAACGGAATTTGCGGTCTTTTTTCATGATGACGAAAGCAAAAACGATCTGGACCATCGGGCATTCGACGCATCCGTTCGAAGAATTCCTGGCGATGCTGCGTTCGTTTGAAATCGAATTGCTCGTCGATATCCGCAATTTTCCCGGCTCGCGGAAATATCCGCAGTACAACAAAGACACGCTGGAGAAAACGCTGCCGGAGAACGGCGTTCGTTACCTGCACCTGAAAGCGCTCGGCGGTCGTCGCCGTCCGAAAAAAGATTCCGTCAATACCGCGTGGCGCAGTGAAGCGTTCCGTGGCTACGCGGATTACATGGAGACGGAACTTTTTCATTCGGCCATTGCGGAACTTGAAGAGGCCGGTCGCCAACAGCGTGTCGCGTACATGTGCTCGGAGGCCGTTTGGTGGCGTTGTCACCGTTCGCTGGTGTCGGATTACCTGAAAGCGAAAGGCTGGGCGGTGATGCACATCATGGGTGTGGGAAAAGCGGAAGAGCACCCGTTTACTTCGCCGGCGAAAGTGGTGAATGGAGCATTGGATTACAGCGGGGAATAATTAACAAACGTTTACGGCAACATACTTTGATGGGCGCCTTACAATGAAAAATGAGGCTTCTTTCTTCGTATTTTTGCAGCATGTTTTCGCGCATTAAAAACAGGATTGAAGATTATTTCCTGGGCAGGATTCTCAGGAAGAATAAAACCGATCAGGTTCTTTCGTTGGATGAGGCGCGTAACTATTATTCCAAACTAGTACGACAAAAGAAAAACTAATCGCCTGTTTGTCGTAATCTCTTTTCATGAAAACAAAGACCCTCCGCAAGAATAAAGTCAACGTCGTAACGCTCGGCTGCTCCAAGAACATTTTCGATTCCGAAGTGCTCATGGGCCAGCTCAAAGCGAACAACTACGACGTCGAGCACGAGAGCAAACAGGATGATGCTTCCATCGTCATCATCAACACGTGCGGCTTTATCGACAATGCGAAACAGGAAAGCATCGACACCATCCTGCAGTTCGTTGACGCGAAAGAGCAGGGCTTAGTCGAAAAAGTATACGTCACCGGCTGCCTCAGCGAACGTTACCGCAACGATCTCGAAAAAGAAATTCCGGAAGTCGACGCCTGGTTCGGCACGCGTGATCTTCCGCGCATGCTGAAAACGCTCAAGGCCGATTACAAGCACGAGCTCATCGGCGAACGCATCCTCACCACGCCGCAGCATTTCGCTTACCTGAAAATTTCCGAAGGCTGCGACCGTCCGTGTTCCTTCTGCGCCATCCCGCTAATGCGCGGCAAACACATTTCCACACCGATCGAGCAGCTCGTCGCTCAGGCGCAGGGCCTCGTGAAGAACGGCACGAAAGAGCTCATCCTCATCGCGCAGGATTCCACGTACTACGGCCTCGATATTTACGGCAAGCGCAACCTCGACGAGCTGATGCAAAAACTTTCGGAAGTGGACGGCCTCCGCTGGATGCGCCTGCATTACGCATTCCCCGCCGGTTTCCCCGAAGCCGCGCTCGACGTGATCCGCGACACGCCGAACATCTGCAAATACATCGACATGCCGCTGCAGCACATCAGCGACAACATGCTGAAGAGCATGCGCCGCGGCACCACGAAACAAAAGACGATCGACATCGTCAACAAGATCCGCGACAAAGTGCCCGGCATCACGCTGCGCACGACGCTGATCACCGGCTATCCCGGCGAAACGCAAAAGGATCACGAAGAAATGCTGGAGTGGGTGGAGCAGACGCGCTTCGATCGTCTCGGTGTGTTCACGTACTCGCACGAGGAAAACACGCATGCGCATTCGCTGCAGGACGACGTTCCCGCAGAAGTGAAGCAGGCGAGGGCGGAAGCGGTGATGGAAGTGCAGTCCGGCATTTCGTTCGACATCAACCAGCAGAAAGTCGGCAAGACGTACGACGTCATCTTCGATCGCAAAGAAGGCGAATACTTCATCGGCCGCACCGAATCGGATTCACCGGAAGTAGACAATGAAGTGCTCGTGAGCGCCAAAGACAGCTACGTGCGCATCGGTGATTTCTCGAAAGTGAAGATCGATCGCGCGGAAGAATTCGATTTGTACGGCACGGTAATTCCCTGATCGAAGCAACCGATCTACCAGCCGAGCGCTTTTTGCGCGCCGTAAGCGAGACCGCCCGCCAGCAATCCCGCTCCCAGCGCCGGCAGCGATGCGATTCCCAGGATTCCTCCGCCGACGTATGCCGCAACGCCCAGTCCGATGGCTGCCGAACGAACCTTCTGCACGGCAGGATTAGACGAAACCGCCATCTTGCCGAGTTGTCCCAGCAGCCAGCCACGGATCTGCCATTTCCCGGTCGTAATATCCGTCGACGCATCTTTCAGCCATTTGTGCGCGCCGCCGTATTTTTTCACGAAGTCTGTGCGGTAATACACCATGAGCCGGCCGATGTTGCCGGTGTTCCAGAATAATTTAGGCGCGTTGCCGTCATCGGTTGCTACGATCCGCGCAATGTCGAACAGGAAATATTGCGTGAGGTCTTTCAGCGCTGAATTGAGCTGCCTCGGATCTTTGGTATTCTTCTCCAGCGAATCACCGGTACGCAGGTACAGGTCGATGTAATGCTGCCCCCGCTGACTCACGCCGCCGGAAAGGCTTTTCGCAAGATTGACGTGATCGCGCTGGCGTTTCCGTCCTTTGCCGGTCTTCTCCTTGTCGGTGGGAAATTTAGCAATGGTAGCGCCGAGCGGATTTTTATTGTGTTCATTCACTTCGTCGAGCGATTCGTGGTGAGCGTTGCTGCCGATGGTCGCTTTTGTACCGTGTTCGATGGTGCCCATGCGAAGCGATGAAAGTGAATGCACGCCGATCTCGTGGTTGAACATGCCGAGCAGGTCGCCAAGCGATGCTTTTTCGAGATACCACTTGTTCAGCTGCACACCGATATCGCCTTCGGTTCCCGGGTACGTTTTAGAACCTTTGTGGTGATTCCACGCCGGCGACATTTCTCCGTCGTTGATGATCTCGATGCTGATGGTATTTTTCGGGAACAGATCACCGATCGCATCTTCGATCAGCATCGCGAGCGCATGCAGCTTTTGCATCGCTTTTTCATTTCCCTTGCCCAGCTTTGTTTTCGCATCTTTTTCGAGCGCTACTTTCATCAGCTGTACAGTACCCGAAGCATTCGTCGAATGAACTTGTCGCTGCACGGGTGCCGTGTGTTGCAGCGCCTGCTGTCCCATCGTGTCGGCTTCCTGTTCAAGATGCGATTCATCGTTCACGGGAACGGGCGCCGTTTTTTGCTGAAGAGGCGCCGTCGTCACTTTCACTTTCCGCTGCGTGGTTTGCGGACGGTTGTCGACGAGCGAATGGCCCGCAGTACTCTTCTGCTTCGGCAAGGAAGCGGGCGTTGACGAACGATGCTGCGGAGAGAAGTGCATGAGGTTGGAGTTAACCGGAAACAAGCGGGCAGTCGTTTTCCGAATTTTATTGAAAATGTATTGCAAATCCCTGATTGTTCAAAAAATAAGAAGGAATAAATTAAAAATTGATGCTTTTGTTTTATTGACAATTTATTTGAAATAGGTTTGAAGCTCACCCGCTAAACCAAACCTATGTCCATTACACTCGAAACCCTGCAATCGCTGGCGAGCTCGTTCAGCGTGATCAGCAGCAGCTCCGGTCAGGTGTCGCCCGGCAAACCCGTCAACCTGAAGCTCACGCCTTCGACGCTCGATCTGAAAATTTCGGATATCGTGCCCGCCGATCTTGATCTCACCTGGATCTCGAAGGATGTCCGCTTCAAAAATTTCGGCGTCGAATCACTTTTTGGAAACACCGATTTCGATCCCACGCAGATCGGGGCCATTCTCGAAGGAGGAATGCCGGCGCGCGTTCCCGTCATCTCCGGCATCGTCGGCAGCTTCACCGATCTCACCGGCATTCCCGGCGCTTTATCGCAGCTGCGCGGATCGTTCCCGGTCGTGATGGATGTGCCCATCCGCGTATCCGTCAGCTGGAGCGTGCACGATGCATCCGGCGCCACAGTGACTTCCGGTTTTACCGCCGTTCCTGCAGCGCTGAACACCACGGAAATTTCCATTTCGTTCGATCCCGTGATCGTCGAGCTGACGAACTCGGCAAGTGTGCCGACCGTTACGCTGTTCGTGCGCGCAAGTGTGACACTGACGGCCGGTTCGACTACGCACACGTTCGATCTTCCCGATGTGCCGTTTACGAATCCGGCGATTGCGATCCCGACGGTGATGGTTTATTTCCTGCATTCGAACTTTGCTGCGTCGGATGGCGATGATGAAGGCGCAGCGTTTATCGTGGTGCCGAACAATTCGCCGCTGCAGAGTTTATCGCAATTGCAGAGCCTGCTGAATACATTGGAGTCGACCATTTCCAGCGTGTCGTCGGTCGCCAACCTCGCTGCGTTCCTGCTGGGCCTCGATGCACTTTCGAGCGCGCTCGCTGCACAGCCGCACGTGCAGTTCCGTCGCGCCAACGCCAATAACAAGATCAACAACTTCAACGACATCACGCTCATCCAGCGCGCCTGGTACGAGAACGATACGGAAGCGGAAGATGAGCTCAGCTCGTTCATCTTCATCGGGCCGGTGCGCAAAACGGTCGAATGTTTCAATGACCGCGACACGGACACAGGCGAAGGACAGTTCAACGTCACGATCGGCGACAAGCTGTTTGCCTTCTGCACGAACCTGCATTCCGCAGCGCCAACATCAGGCCCCGACGGTGGCGAGCTCAGCGTAATCCATACGCCGCCGGGTGGTTGGTTCAATCCCGATACGTTCGGCGATGAACTCTCATCGATGCATTTCCAATGAGCGGTTCGCTGCAGATCATTATTCCGCCGCTGCTCCGGAAGCTTGCCGGTTGGTCGATCCGATCGGGAAGCTTTTCGGCGCCGGTGGGAGATGCGCCGGTGATCTTTCCTGAGGGAATGCACGACGTAGAAATCGTCGCCGATTACCAGGGAGCAGATGCAAAAGGAAAAGCGGTGCTTCGGCTGAACGTCTGGATCGCCGCAGAAGGCGTAACCTCCGTGAGGCTGCCGTTGGATTTTCTTCCGCAGAACTGAGAAAGGCGTTCAGGCCGGTAAGCAAAGCAGTTGTCGTAATTCACTACATTTGAGATGCGCCCCCAGCACCTCATGAAACAACTTACGCTACTCTTCGCGCTCTTCCTGCTGGGAATCGTTCCTGCTTTTGCGCAAACCACCATCACCTGCGACAGCATCCTGCAAACGTCGACCTGCGCGGGCGGCAACGTCGTTGTGCCGTTCAGCTACACGGGCAACTTCCCGTTCGGCAATACGTTCACCGCACAGCTTTCGAACGGTTTCGGGCAATTCACCGCGCCGGTCAACATCGGCAGCACGCTTCTTTATTTCAACGGCAGCGGCATCATCTTCGCCACAATTCCGGCGAGCGCCAACTTCAGTCTGTTCTACCGCGTGCGTGTCATCTCATCGAATCCGCAGGACACGAGCAACACGAGCCCGAACACGCTCATCGTAACGCAGATCGCGCAGCTGAACCAGGTCATCGCGAATCCCGGCGACTCGGCTTGTCCCGGTGATACGATCAATCTTTTCGCGCTGAATTTTGCGAACTCGTATTCCTGGAGCACCGGCGATACGACGAACAGCATTAACGTCACGCAATCCGGCGTGTACTCCGTCACTACGACCGATGCGCTCGGTTGCGAAAGCACCGCTTACGACACCGTGTTCATCGATCCTTCCGTCTGCGCCGGCATTGCCGAAACCGATCTTTCTTCTTCACTCACGCTTTCCCCGAATCCTGCAGCGGAACATCTCACGATCCGTTTCAACGCCAGCTTCGGCAACAACACAACGCTGCTGCTTTCCGACGCGCTCGGAAAAGAAGTGCTGCGCACAAAACTGCAAAGCGATCAGCAGGAATTGAACGTCGCGGAATTGCCCGCAGGAATTTATTTCCTCCGCATCAGCGACGGCGATTTCTTCGCAGTTAAGAAAGTGATGGTAGAATAATTTTCGCCAGTTAGATTCCAACAAATAGAATCCGCGCAATCTGCGTAATCCGTGGCAGAATTTCTTTGCAATTAAGAAGGTGATAACGCTGCAATTAGCGAAGAAACAATGCAGTTCTTTTTTCGCCATCGATTACAGTGTGTTGCTGGCCCTT
>CAMLEF010000101.1 GCA_946478675.1 uncultured Flavobacteriales bacterium
ACGGCGAAACGAGCAGCAGCGAAATTTTCAGCGTGCTGAAGAAAGGCGTGCGCTGGTACACGAACGGCGTCACCGGCTACGTGGATGTGCGCGACGTGGCGACGGCAGCCGTAAAGCTCATGGACAGCGACATCAAAAACGAACGCTTCGTATTGAACGCCGCTAATCTCAGCTACAAAATCTTTTTCGAAAAAGCGACGGCGCAGCTCGGGCAGCAACAACCGAAATTTTACGCTTCGCCATTCTTCACCGGCATGGGCTGGCGCGCGGAAAAAATGCTGGCGGCATTGAGCGGAAAGAAACCGCGCCTCACGCGTGAAACGGCAGAAGCAGCACAGCTCGTCAATTTCTTCAACGGCGAAAAGATCACGCGCGTGCTCGATTTCCAGTATCGCGACATCGACACGACGATCCGCGAAGTCTGCGCGTTTTATAAATAAGCAGGGAATTATTTCTTCTTCGTCGTATCCGGTTGCGGCTTAACACTACTCGCCTGCTCCACGGTTTGACGCCGCGTAAGCTCCGTGATCACGTCATCGTACAACACGCTCAGCTCTTCGGGATGCGCGGTGTACCACTTCATCGAACGATCGTATTGTTCACGCGTGACGCCGTTGCGTTTGAAAACATCGTAGTAACCTAGCTCCTTTTGCTTCTGGATGACGGGCGGAACTTTTGCATCCATCGGCCCTTGTCCCATATGCATGATCGGCATCGGAGGAGCAGCACCATTCGTAATGCCGATCGCTGCTTCGAGCAGGTGAATGTCGGCGAGTACGCTGACCATTTTTTCGCGGGGAATGAGATCGTCCGGCTTGTCGGCGACCGGCGTTTCCTTGCGCCCGCAGGCAACGGAAAACAGCAGCAACAACACCGGTAAAAGGAGACGTCTCATGCGCTAAAGGTAAGCAGGCGGCGGTTGACGGAAAAACGTATTTTTGTTAATACACCTCTTCCAACTATTTCACCTGCACATGAGAAAAGTATTACTGCTCGCGAGCTTCCTCCTCGCCACAGGTTTGTCTGCCCAGATTGACATGGGCGTGCCGACCGCCACCGGGAAAGGCGGCGCCTCCACCGCGATCCTCCGCAACTGGGACGCCATCGGCATCAACCCGTCGAACCTCGGCTGGAAAGAAAACTACACGCTCTCCGTCGGCGTGCTCAACTTCGGCATCACTGCGCAGTCCGACGCTTTCCAGTCGAAAACGCTGCGTGATGCGCTCATTCATCCGGGCGATACGTTCTCTTTGGCCGACAAACAATTTTACGCGAAGACGTTCGACTCGCCCAACGCGCTCAACCTGCAGGCGCATCTCAACTTCGGCGCAGCTTCGGTTTATTTCCCGAAGATCGGCGGGTTCGCGATCGGTTTGCGTGATCGCTCTTTCGCACACGTGGGCCTGAATAAAAATGCCGCCGACTTGCTGTTCAACGGACAGAACGCGGCCTTCCTGCAGGACACGGCTACGTATCACAAAACGCTGGGCCAGCTTTTCGACAGCACGAATATTTCTTTCCTGCATTACCGTGAGTTGAACATCGCTTACGGCAGAAGAATTTATCACGGCGGCACAGAAGATGCGAACGGCATTCCTGCCATCCAGCTGTACGCGGGTGTCGGCTTCAAATATTTGTGGGGCTTCACCAGCATCGACGGCAAAGCGGAGAACGGCGTCATGAGCGGCCACGCGTCGATCAGCACGGATTACAACGTCAACTACAGCGCGATCAACAATTTCACGCCGCAGAGCACGAGCCTTCTTTTTAACGCGAACGGAACAGGCGTCGCCTTCGACTTCGGCGCTTCGATGATCGTGAAAAACAAATGGCGTTTCGGCGCAGCGCTCACAGATGTCGGTTCGATCACGTTCAAGAACAACCAGCTGCTCACTACCGACACGACGATGACGCCGCCCGACAGCACCAACAACGGCATCAACTCCTGGAACATGTCGAACGCCGGTTTTGCATTCGGCAACAACGGGCTTTTCAACTACGGTCCCGGCCCCGATTTCAAAACGACGCTTCCTTCACGGCTGCGTCTCGGCATGGGATTCTACACCGAAAAATTTGAAGCGGGCCTCGACGTTGTTGTGCCTGTTGCGAACAAAGACCTCAATCTCACGCAGCCGTATTTTGCGCTGGGTGCGGAATACAATATTCTCGGCTGGGTGAAAGTGAGCGCGGGCGTTTCCGGCAATTCCGACATGGGCTGGTCCGTTCCGTTCGGTGTGGTGGCCGGCGTTGGCGGTGTGGTTGAGATCGGCGTAGCTACCGGCGACGTGCTTACCTTCGTCGACAAATCGAAAAATCCGTATCTCTCCGTGGCGGTCTTCGCACTGCGCTTCAACATGAAGCCGTTCAAGAAGAGCACGCCGATGCCGAATTAAGTGCAGATGAATTACAAAGACAAAGTGGTTTGGATCACCGGCGCCTCTTCCGGCATCGGTGAAGCGCTGGCGAAAGCGTTTGCCGCAGAAGGCGCGAAGCTCGTGCTCTCTGCGCGGCGTAAAGAAGAGCTGCTTCGCGTGCAGCAGGAATGCAAGCTCGGCGACGACCGCGCGTTCGTGCTGCCATTGGATCTTTCCGATACGAGCAACATCAACGCCGTCACGCAGCAGATCATCGACCGCTTCGGGCGCATCGACGTGCTGGTGAACAACGGCGGTTTTTCGCAACGCGCCTACGCGCAGGAAACGCCCATCGACATCGACCGCAAGATCATGGAAGTAAATTTCTTCGGACAGGTGGCGGTCACGAAGAGCGCGCTGCCGTTTATGCTGAAGCAGCATGCGGGACATATCATCGTCGTGAGCAGCATCTCGGGAAAATTCGGATTCTTCCTGCGCAGCGCGTATTCCGCATCGAAGCATGCGCTGCACGGTTTCTTCGAATCGCTGCGGCTCGAGACGGAGAAGGAAGGCATCAAAGTGCTGCTGGCGGTGCCGGGAAAAATCCGCACGAATATTTCATTGCACGCGGTGAAATCCGACGGTACGAGTCACGCGAAGATGGACAAGAGCCAGGAAGACGGCATGCCCGCCGAAACCTGCGCCGCGATCATCCTCGATGCGATGAAAAAAAACAAAGAAGAGATCCTCATCGGCGGAAAAGAAACGAAAGCCGTGTGGATCAAAAGACATTTTCCGAAATTGTTCGGGAGAATTATCCGCAAACAAACCATCGAATAAGTTAACCTCAATTCCCGCTCCATGTTAGGCTCGTATCTTCTCATCAAGCTGCTCGTCATTGTCGTCATTCTCGTAGTGCGCTTCGCGGTAAAAGCCGGGCGCAAAAATTCTTCGTCTTCGTACGTTCCGCCGCCGAACACGAATTACAATTACAACAACCAGCAGCCGAATTACAACCAGCCTTACGGCAATTATCCGCCGGCGAACGGTTACCCGCAAAACAACCCGCAGCAAAACGGTTACGCGCAGCATCCGCAGGGTTACCAGCAGATGCCGGATTATACTTCCTACGTGCCGCCGGTGAGCGCGGTGTACTGCAAATATTGCGGCAAACAATTCCAGAACGTCAATGCGCTTCGTGCCGATACGTGCTTCCGTCACCCGGATACGAGCACGCTGCAGAAGCATGAGATTTTCGAAGGACCGGGCGCGCCGAATGTGACGATGTAAATTCGGAGAAGAAATAAAAAAGCAACCGCGAAAGTTTTGGAAACCTTCGCGGTTTATTTTTTTAATCTACGCCGTAAATTGCCGCATGATCGTTTCCGACAAGACCGGTTCCCCGCATTATACCTGGGGACAAAATTGTGACGGCTGGCGGTTGCTCGATTCGCCATCGCTTAGCGTGATCCACGAACGTATGCCGGCGGGTGCGCGTGAGCAGAAGCATTACCACGAAAAAGCGCAGCAGTTTTTCTTTGTGCTTTCCGGCGAAGCAAAATTTTATTTTGAAGAGGAAACGGTAACCGTGCGCGCGCAGCAGGGCTTGCACATTCCTGCGGGAACGCGGCATTTCATTGCGAATGAATCGGAAGAGGCGATTGAGTTTCTTGTGATCTCGGAGCCTTCTGCGAGAGGTGATCGTCGGGAAGTTTAGCCGCTGATTGCGCAGATTTCCGCAGATTATCTTTTGCCACGGACTACGCGGATTGCGCGGATTCTTTTTCTCTGCGATTTCTCTGCGCCCTTGCGCCTCTGCGGTTTTATTTTTTACTTCACGAGTATCCGCGCCTCCAGCATATCCATGATCGCGTACTTCACGCCTTCTCTTCCCTGCCCGGAATCTTTCACGCCGCCGTACGGCATGTGATCGACACGGAACGTCGGCACGTCATTAAGAATAATGCCGCCCGCCTCGATTTCACGGAACGCTTTATCCATCTCCTTCACATTATTCGTGAATACGCCCGCCTGCAAACCGAAACGCGTGTCGTTGATCATACGGATCGCATCTTCGAACGTATCGTAAGGCTCCACGATCACGACCGGCCCGAACACTTCTTCGCAATTTACTTTCATCGACGTGTTCGTGCCCGTGATCACCGTCGGCAAATAATACGAGCCTTCGCGCGTTCCGCCGCACAGCACCTTCGCGCCTGCCGCTTTCGCCTCATCCACCCACGCTTCTACCCGCTTCGCATTTTCTTCGTCGATCATCACGGACATATCCGTCTTCGGAAATTCGGGATTGCCGTTGCGCAGCTTTTGCACCAGCGCAAGAAATGTATTCGTGAACGTTTCAAAAATGCTGCGCGCTATGAAAATGCGCTGCGCATGAATGCAGACCTGTCCCGAATACGCGAAGCCGCCGTTCAGGCAACGCATCGCCGCATCCTGCAGATCGGCGGAAGCGGTAACGATCACGCCTGCATTTCCGCCGAGCTCGAGCACTACTTTTTTCCTGCCGGCATCGCGCTTCATCTTCCATCCCACTTCGGGAGAACCGGTGAAGCTCAGCAGCGCAAAACGATCGTCGGTAACGAGCTGGTTGCCGGCGGTGCGGTTCATCGGCAGAATCGAAACGGCGCCTTTCGGCAGATCCGTTTGATCGATGATCTTCGCCAATGCAAGCGTCGACAGCGGCGTGGAGGACGCGGGCTTAAGAAGGATCGGGCATCCTGCGGCAATCGCCGGAGCGATCTTGTGTACGGCGAGGTTCATCGGGAAATTGAACGGCGCAATGCCTGCGACAATTCCCACCGGGAAATAACCGACGATGCCCTCTTTCTTTTCTCCGGCCGGTGTCCAGTCGAGCGAGAGGTATTCCTTCGGCAATCGTTTCGCTTCTTCCGCAGCAACAAGAAACGTTTGCGCCGCACGATCGATCTCGCCGAGCGCGTAACGGATCGGCTTCCCGGATTCGTGCGAAAGCAGCAATGCCAGCGTTTCCCGTTGCGCAGCGAGCGCGTCGGAAATTTCACGGAGAATGCTGAAGCGTTTATGCGAAGGCAATTCCGCCATTTCCCGCTTCACCGACTGCGCAGCTGCGATCGCGGCTTCGAGCTCCTGCGGACCCGCAAGAAACGTTTCCGCAAAAACTTCCCCGGTGTACGGATTGGTGACCGGCAACACCGAAGAAGTCGTCGCGAACCGGCCGCCGATATAAATGGAATACCGTTCCATGTTAAGCTGCTTCGTAAATGCCGGTGTCGTTCACCGCGTCTTTGATTTGCGCCGGCGTTACTTTGGAGTCGTCGAAGCTGACGGTAACGGTTCCGTTGTTTTTATCGGCTTTCGCATCGATGATGCCGTCGAGTGTTTTGATCGCTTTATTGACTGACATTTCGCAGTGCCCGCAGGTCATACCGGAAACGTTGAAGGTTTGTGTCTGGATAGCCATGATGATTGGTTTTTAGCTCCTGCAAAGTTACGCAGTGCGCAGGTAAGAGAATGAACAATAAATTTCCCCGCCCCACCCCCTCGCACCTCCGCACCTCCGCAACTTCGCAACTCCGCAACTCCGCACCGCGCAACTCACTTCTCAATTCCTATCTTTGCGCGTGCAAAACCGGCGCGTTCTCCACTGGATCATCTTCATCGCATTAGCCCTCACCTGGGGCAGCTCGTTCATCCTCATGAAACGCGGGATGGAAGCGTTCTCCAGCGACCAGGTAGCCGCGCTGCGCATCTTCACCGCTTTTGTTTTTCTTTCCCCGCTCGCGTTCAAGCGCATCAACCGCGGACTGCTAAAAAATACGGCTGCCGTTGCGGGCATGGGCATCTTCGGCAATCTCATTCCTGCGTTTCTTTTTACGAAAGCGGAAACGATGATCAGCAGCGCGATGACGGGCATGCTGAATTCGCTGACACCGGTTTTTACACTGCTGATCGGGCTGCTGATCTTCCGGAATAAAGTGATGTGGCGGCAGGCGCTCGGCGTAATCATCGGCCTGGGCGGCGCGATCGGGTTGCTGGCGCTCGATGAGAAAGACGCTGCGGCTGTGATGCAAAATTCCGTTTTCATCGGTGGCGCGCTGGTCGTGCTCGCGACGTTCTTCTACGGATTATCTGTGAACATCATCCGCTCGAAGCTCGGCCACGTGAATGCCGTTACGGCAACTGTGTTCGCGATGTGCATCATCGGCCCGATCGCAGGAACGTATCTCTTCACCACCGACTTCGTGCATCGCCTGCAGACGAACCCGCTCGCGCTGCACAGCCTCGGTTTCGTATCGATCCTCGCGGTCTTCGGCACTTCGCTGAGCGTAATCGTTTACAACATTCTCATTCGCGAAGCCGGCGCGCTCTTCGCCGCATCCGTGACTTATCTCATGCCGGTCGTCGCCATGGGCTGGGGACTTTACGACGGCGAATCCGTCACCTGGATGCACGCGGTTTTTATCCTCGTTATTCTCAGCGGCGTTTTCCTCGTTAATAAAAAATAGTAGGGAGTTTGGTGTCGGGAGTTCGGAGTAACAGCATTGTTCAGAACTTTTAATTGCAGACGCTCCGAACTCCAGGCTTCCAACTCCGAACTCCCCTCTATCTTTGAATCATGCAACTCCGCCTTTCGGAATTCTGCGCGATGATCAGCGACACGCTGCAAACAACCTTTGCGGAACGTGCGTGGTGGGTGTTGGCGGAAATCAAGGAACGCAACGATAAAGGCGAGTATCTCTATTTCGAGCTCGTGGAAAAATCCGCGAACGGCAGCGATATCGTAGCGCGCATCAACGCGAGCGTGTGGCGGCGCGAGGCCGTGGCGGCGTTCCGGAATTTTGAAGATGTCACCGGCAAACGTCCCGACAAAGGCATGCAGGTGCTGGTGAAAGCCGGCGTGAACTATCACCCGGTTTACGGACTTTCGCTGCAGCTGTTCGATATCGACGCGCAGCACATGCTCGGACAGCTCGAGCTGCATCGCCGACGCACGATCGAAGCGCTTTCGAAAAAAGAAGACGTGCAGCTGATCGACGGCGTTTTTCACACGAAGAATAAATCGAAACCGCTTCCCGCCGTCATCCAGCGGATCGCGATCATTACGTCGGCTTCTGCGGCGGGCTACCAGGATTTCATGCATACGCTGGAGCGGAACATTTTCGGTTACCGCTTTACATGCACGCCGTACTTCTCCATTTTGCAGGGAGAAAATGCTGCTGCAAAAATGAAAGAGCAGCTGATCAAAATTCACGCCGACTGGAACAACGGCAACGGCAAAACGTTCGACGCAGTTGTTTTCATTCGTGGCGGCGGCGCGCAAAGTGACCTGCTGCCGTTCGATGATTTTCATCTTGCGTATGCGGTTTCGCGTTTCCCGATTCCCGTCATCACCGGCATCGGTCATTTGAAAGATGAAAGCATCGTCGACATGGTGGCGAACACGAGCACGAAAACGCCAACACAGGCCGCCGAGCTCATCATCGATCACAACCGCGCGTTCGAAGAACAGATCGGCGATTTGCGACAATTGATTGTTCTGCGCACGAATAATTTATTGACCGCGCAGCACCGTCGCCTCGACCACGCCGGCATGATCGTCACCAACGGAACGACGCAGCTCATTAACGCGACCGAAAACAAGCTGCAGCGGATCCGCGACCGCATCACTTCCGGCGCAGAGAAATCGATGCTCGCATCGGCACAAGCGCTCGGTGAAATGCAGCGCAATCTTTCTCCGCTGACGAAGCGTTTGATCGAACGGCAATCGCACCAGCTCGATCTCTTCACCGAACGCATCAAGCTGCTGCACCCGATCAACGTGCTGAAACGCGGTTACGCGATGATCCTGAAAAACGACCAGCCGGTTGTTTCCGCAAACGCAGCAGTCGCCGGCGATCAGCTGAAGATCGTCATGCACGACGGCAGCATTAACACAACAGTAAACGACACGACGCTTAATCCCTGAACAATATGAGCAACGACATTTCTTACACCGACGCCTTGAATGAGCTGAACACCATCTCCCGCGCCATCGAGAACGAAAGCATCCCGATCGACGAGCTTGCGGCGAAAGTGAAACGCGCTTCGGAGCTGATCGAACTCTGCCGGAAGAAGCTGCGCTCGACGGAAGAAGAAGTGAAAAAGATCATCGGCGAAATGGGAGAAAAGCAGTAGGCCATTCGCAGCCTGCAGTTGGCAATCTTCAGCAGGCAGTGTGCAATAGGCAGTGTGCAACCTTCCCAAAAACTGCAAACTACCGACTGCGTACTGCCGACGGCATGCTTTTTTAACTACCTTTGTTCCGATTGACATCCCTTCTTTCTACCGGCACTCGTTCGGTAAACTCTCAAGATCATTGCACAGGCGTTGACTTCAAAAGGGATACGGTGAAGAACCGGTGATCCAGCGTGTTTGCATCTCATTTTACTGTTTCAATAATGTCGTTTGACAAACTGAACCTCATTGCGCCTATCCTCACGGCGTTAAAAGAAGAGGGCTATTCCACTCCCACCCCCATCCAGCAACAGGCCATTCCGATCGTACTCGAAGGACGCGACCTGCTCGGCTGTGCGCAAACCGGCACCGGAAAAACGGCGGCATTCGCTATTCCGATCCTGCAACTGATGGCCACGCAACCGCGGGAGGGCAAAAAAAATATCCGTGCGCTCATTCTTACACCGACGCGCGAACTGGCGATCCAGATCGAAGAAAGCTTTAACGCGTATGGCCGTCACGCCGGTCTGAAAAGCGTAGTGGTCTTCGGCGGTGTCGGACAAAAGCCGCAAACGGATGCGCTGCGTCACGGCGTGGACATTCTCGTTGCGACGCCGGGCCGTTTGCTCGATCTCATGGACCAGCGTTTCATCAATCTTTCGCACATCGAATTCTTCGTGCTGGATGAAGCCGACCGCATGCTCGACATGGGCTTCGTGCACGACGTGAAAAAAGTGATCGCGAAACTTCCGCATAAACGCCAGTCGCTGTTTTTCTCTGCGACGATGCCGCCGGAAATCGTGAAGCTTTCTTCAACGATCCTGACAAATCCCGCGAAGGTGGAAGTCACGCCGGTTTCATCGACGGCAGAAACCGTACAACAAGTCGTTTATTTCGTTGACAAGCCGGACAAGCGCAAGCTGCTCGTTCACCTACTGAAGAACGACGATTCGATTGTAACAACGCTCGTCTTCACACGCACGAAACACGGCGCCGACCGCGTGGCCCGCGAACTTACCCGCGCCGGCATCAAAGCCGAAGCGATCCATGGCGACAAATCGCAGAACTCCCGCCAGCGCGCGCTCAGCAATTTCAAAGAACAGAAGACGCGTGTGCTCGTGGCCACCGATATCGCCGCGCGCGGCATCGACGTGGATGATCTTGCACACGTGATCAACTACGATATGCCGAACGTTCCGGAAACCTACGTGCACCGCATCGGCCGCACGGGTCGCGCAGGAGCCAGCGGCCTCGCCATCTCTTTCTGCGATAACGAAGAACGCGAATACCTCCGCGACATCTCGAAGCTGATCGGCAAAAAAATTCCGTCGGTGGACGAACATCCGTATCTCGCCGGGGAACCGCGCGAAGAAAAGATCGTCGTCAATCAAAACGGCGAAGCGCGCCCGAAGCAGAAAAGCAGTTTCCGCAAGAAGCAAGGTAATCGCAACGCGCAGGCACCGCAGGCTGAAAACTCCGGCAACCGCAATTCCCGCGGACGCCAGCCGCGCAGGGAGCAATCCGCGCAGCCGCAGGGAGAGAACTCCGGGCGCAACTCCGGCGGACGCCAACCGCGCAAAGAGCAATCCGCACAACCGCAAGGTGAAAATTCCGGCAACCGCAATTCACGCAATCGCAACCGGAACCGCAAGCGTCGTGGCAATCGCGGAACGAGCGAAGAGAGCTTCAACAAAGCCTACAGCAACGATCACCAGCAGCAACACAGCGCACCGGCTCCCGCAGCACAGGAAGCGCCGAAGAAAAAAGGCTGGTTCAACTGGAGCTGGAAAAGCCGGTAACCGTTAGCCGATAACACTTTCAAAAACGCCTGGCCTTTCGTGGTCGGGCGTTTTCTTTCTCCGGAAAATCAGACGAAGATCATTTGCCTGTCGGCGGAGCTTTGTTATTTTTAACGACAACCCACCTCCCATGAAAAAACCTCTACTCCTTCTTGCTTTCGTACTCTCCGCAGGAACCGCCGCTTTCGCGCAGGCCAACTGCAACGCGGGATATGAAACAACCGTCTTCCCGAATTCCATGAACATTCCGGCCAACACGCTCTTCGCGATCCGTGTGACAGCCGCAAGCGCAGGAACACTCACCGACCTCAGCATGTATAATTCGGGGAATTCGGCATTGAACATCAAGCTGGCGGTGTATGCCGACAATGCAGGCGTACCGGGCAATCTCGTCGCAAGCACAGGGCCCATTGCGCTCACGATGACTGCCGGCGTCATTACTACGCCCGTAACGCCCGTTGCAGTTGCCGCAGGTGATTATTATCTCGCCGGTGTGATTGATGCATCCGGCAGTCCTATCCCTGTCGACAACACTACGTCGCTCACGCTGTACGGCACGTCGATGTCGTTTGCTTCATCGTTCCCGGCCAGCGGAACGGGCTTCGCGACGATTCCCGGCAACCCGGTCAACATCTGGATGAACATTACCTGTTCTACTACGGGCCTTCCGGAAACCGCCGGGAATCCCACGTTCATCATGAGCAGCTATCCGTCTCCGGTGCGTGAGAATTATTTCATGGATTTTCATTCTGCTTTTGCGCAGCAGGTGACGGCGGAAGTTTACGATTGCCGCGGAGCGATTGTACTGAGCCAGGCGATTTCGGTTGCCGCCGGTGAAAGCTCTTCTTCCCTTTCGATGACGAACCTCGCTCCCGGAATTTATTTTCTGCGCATGCACGACGCGTCGGGAAATATGCTCGTGAACCGGAAGCTGATTAAGGAATAATTGGGCCAACATTTTTGCTGAAAAGTCCCGAAGGCATTGCAACGGATTTTGCCACCAAGGCACGAAGGCACTAAGAAAAGCACAAGGGAAAAATTGTTGCGTCCTATATTATTTCGTAACAAATCGCAAGAAAGAAAACGAGCAGAAGGATGAGCGACACTTCCTGTCTTTGTGCCTTCGTGGCAAAATGCAATCGAATATTTTATTACAGGGAAGAAAACAAGTCGAATGCATTTCCATTCACATCCGGCAATTCTGCATAATGGAAAGGCGCTTTCACATCCGGAACATCATCGGGCTCGTTGCGTGAAGTGATGCGTTTCGAAATCGTCCAGTAATCGAGCGCTTCTGCCGGCAAGGGTTGCATCTGCTGCTGAATTTGCGCCTGCGAAAGATCCGGCGCGATCCAATCATACATCCTGTTCTTCGGCAGCATGAACGGCATTCGCTTTTTCTTGTTGTGAATGACTTCCATGACGGCATTCGCAGGCGTAGTGATGATCGAGCAGGTGTTAATGATCTCGCCCGTCGCTTTGTTCACCCAGTTTTCATACAAGCCGCCGAGCGCAAACGCATCCTGGTCTTTCAGGCGGATGAAGTAGGGATAATTTTTCTTCCTGTACTCGCGCCACTCGAAGAAACCGTCGACAAACACGAGGCAACGTTTTTTGCTGATGGAGCGGAACGAAGGTTTTTCGAACGCCGTTTCACTCTTCGCATTCAGCGTCACCGCCTGCAGCTCGCGCGCCTGCGATTCGTCTTTGCACCATTCCGGGATGAGCCCCCAGGTAAACGCCTGCACCCGCTTCGGCTGCTCCGATGTCAGCACCGGCAGCTGCACATTTGAAAATCCCGACACATGATGATGCTCTTCGCTCCAGTCTTCCACAACTGCATCATCGCCAAGCAGGGCTTTGATTTTTGCAGCAACAGGAGAAGAGACGTGGTAGCACATGAGGTGAGAGATTGCAGGATAAAGATAATGTGGCTCGCATTATCATCTGACCAGGTTCGGGGCAGGGTCGGAGCGTTAAGAAATGTACAGTAGACTTTTTAGCGGAGGAGCCGGTCTGTGCGCTGGGCTCGCGGAGCGAGTATCATTCCGCAGTGCATTAAAAGAAAAAGCGCCTCCTATCCTCCTACCAACAATTTCATCTGACCAGGTTCGGGGCAGGGCCGGAGCGTTAAGAAAAAGTCCGGTCCGCAGGACTCCTTCGGAGTGGACTTTTTTAGCGGAGGAGCCGGGGAGTGCGCTGGGCTCGCGGAGCG
>CAMLEF010000102.1 GCA_946478675.1 uncultured Flavobacteriales bacterium
GGATGCTGCTGCATCCATCGAGCAGCGTAGCGAGCACACCGCCGCCGGCAACAGCGGCACAAAAGCCGCAGGCGGTTTTCAGGAAATGTCTGCGTGTTGTCATCAGAAGCTGTATGCTACGCCGAGATTTACGAAACCGCGGGAAGCGTAAAACGTTTGACCATTGATGAACGGGGTGATCTGCAACGCCGGGTTCGGATCGCCCGTCATGCGCTGCACGTAATCGGCTTTGATCGCTACGCCGCGCACGGGCATCCACGTAACGCCACCGACGATGTATTGCTGCGCTGTGAAATCATCTTTGATCCCGTTCTCCGGCATCTGCGCATTGAGATCGAGCGTTTCGTAACGGGCGAACACCGTCAGGTTCTTTTCCGTTTCGCCGGTAATGTTGAAGAGGTTGTAACCGACTTCCGCATACGCACCCCACATGAGCTCAGGCGTGTTGTTCGCATACGCGCGGTTGATCGCCTGCGCGTCGGGAATGCTGACGGCCGTGCCGAGCGCTTTGAAGATAAATCCTTTCGTGAGGTACTGCACGTCCGCTTCACCGAGCATCACCGGCGTTCCGAAAGGACCGGAGCTGAGCTGCAGGCTGTCGGCTTCACGCGGAGCAAGACCGGCGCTGCCGCCGTAATAAGCGGACACCTGGACACGCAGCGCATTGCGGTAATACAACAGCGCGCCGGTGACCGCGATATTCGTAGCCGTCGCTTCACGTCCTTCGAAGCGTCCTTCACGAATTCCTTCACCGCCGCCGAATGCGGAAGAGTTGAGCCCGTTGAAAATTCCTGCCGACCAGTTGAGGCCGGGAAGACGTGACGATTGTCCGTAGATCGCAACGCCGATTTCGCGCCACGTCGACGGGATCACCATCGTTTCCACGAACGGGCGGTTGTTGCCGTTGAACGTTGTGGGCAGGTGATTTTCATTGATGATGCCGAGACGCGGAATGAGGAGTCCTGCGCTGATATACGTGCGCGTGTTGACGTTGAATTTGAGGAACGCCTGCTCCATCGCAACTTCGCCGCCGACTTCACCGCCTGCGACTTTCGCATCTTCCACTTCCAATTCGGTGAAGAGTGAAATGCGGTTGTTGAATTTATGTCCGAGGAAAAGGACGTTGCGCGTGAGGTTCGCTTCGCCGGTTTTGTAACGAAGGTCGTAAGTGACTTTCGCTTCACCGTAACCGGAGATCAGCGTCGTCGCATCTTTGCGGATGAGACCGGCTTGCAGAGAGTCTTCGCGGGTAAGCACCTGCGATGCGAGGGGTAAGCTGCAGAGCGCAGCCAGGGCGAGAGTAAGAGAACGCATGAGTAGAAATTTGACGCAACAAAAGTAGAGTCGCGTTCAGCCGTGGCCAATACCTCGAAGTAGGTATTCATCCGTTTTCCCCAATGAAAAGCCTGACATCCGTCAGTATTTCGAAATTGCGCTACCGCTTTTTCCGCCGGCCGCCGTGATTGCCGCGCTGCTCGTTTTTTCCGTGTCGGTGACCGTGCTGCTTCTTGCCGTGAAAATGACCATGCTCTTTTTTTCCGTGCGCGTTGCCTCCGCGTTTTTCTTTTGCTCCGTGAGCATTTCCACCGCCCTGTTGCGGCTTGTTGCTTTTCTTTTTCGCAGGCGGCGCTTCGGACGAAGAATGCGCAATGAGCTTTTGAATACCGCTCATTTCATCGGGCGTCAACTCGCGCCAGTCGCCGACGGGCAATCCTTTCAGCGTGACGTTCATGATGCGCACACGCTCGAGCTTCGTTACGTCGTAGCCGAAATATTCGCACATGCGGCGGATCTGCCGGTTGAGTCCCTGCACGAGCACGATGCGAAAAATGAACGGCGTTTCTTTCGTCACCTTGCATTTCTTCGTCACCACGCCGAGGATCGGAACGCCTTTCGACATGCCTTCGATGAACGCGTCAGTGATCGGCTTGTTGACGGTGACGAGATATTCTTTCTCGTGATGGTTGCTCGCGCGAAGAATTTTATTGACGATGTCGCCGTCGTTCGTCATGAAGATCAGGCCCTGCGAATCTTTGTCGAGACGACCGATCGGGAAAACGCGTTTGCTGTAATTGACGTAGTCGACGATATTGTCCGGCTCGTTCGCTTCCGTCGTGCTGACGATTCCTACAGGTTTGTTGAACGCGAGCACGACAATATCTTCCGCTTCCATCGGCTCGATCGCATTGCCGTTCACCATCACGCGGTCGCCGGGAAAAACCTGGTCGCCGATCTTCGCACGACGGCCGTTGATCATGACGTTGCCTTGTTCGATGTAACGATCAGCTTCGCGGCGCGAACACATGCCGCTTTCGGAAATGAATTTATTGAGACGGGTGCCGTTCATTTTTTCTCGCAGGATTGCATGAAGGTTTCGTAATGACGGATGGCGCGTGACGTAGCGGCCTCTTGTTTTTTAGAAAGTGCGGCAAAGGGTTTCGCTTCTGCAAGCTCGTTATTTTTCCCGGTACGTTTCCAGGTGCCCGCAATCTTGCCGTCGATCACGAGCATGTGATTGAAGATCGTATTGCCGCCGCGCTTCTCTCCTGCTCCGTCGTTCGTAAAAATAGCGCTGCGGTCTTTGTAGCTGATGCCGTACTCGTCGTAATCCGGCAGGAGGAAAGCGGAATCTTTTTTCACTTCAACTTCCTGCGCCGGCGCAACGATATACGTTTTTCCGTCGATGTTTTTTTCTTTAAAAGAAGAAGGCAACAAACCCGCAGCGGTTTTGCAGTCTTTCACCGTCAGTCCC
Source organism: uncultured Flavobacteriales bacterium (assembly GCA_946478675.1). The sequence goes on from CAMLEF010000102.1 coordinate 2,753, forward strand.
GACCACCACGCAAAATCCTGTATCGTCGCCGGGCTTCTTCCTGAAAAATAACGCAGTGCCAATGCAGCGAGCGCTTCCTGCTGTGAAAGTTTTTTCGTGGACGGAACGCGCTCCTCCAGCAAAGCATACGTGAATTGTTTGCCGTGCCGCGGCCCGCTGCAGATGATCGCTTCGAGCTCCGCATACATCATGATGAGGCTGAGGCGAACGCCGTCGGAGACAATTTTCTTTTTGACGAGCAGCTCGTTCAATGCATTTCGCGTAAGAAAATTTCCGCCGGACAACGCGCTTTCAATGATCGTTGCGCAGCGGTTGAGCAGTTTCGTATCGAGGTTCGTCTTGCGGTACATATGCGCATTGAACGCCTGCACGCGCGGCGCGCTCACGGACAAGATCCAGCGGATGTCCTGCGGCGCTACAAAATGCCAGGTGGGGCGCAACACGTGCGTGCGGAGAATTTTTCCTTCGTTGAAAGCGGCTTCCACATCCTGCTCATGCAGATGCGGCACACGCACACCGATCGCCCATTTCGCCTGCGCATATTCCTGCGATTGTATGGCGCCGAAATGCTGCACGAGTTCCTGCGGCGTGCGCAAAACGCTTCCGGCGATCTGCTGATTCAAAAGACGATGCTGAAGCAACTCGCGATTGGTCATCACCGCAAAGGTCGCAGATTCGCCGGAAGTAATGCAACGTTCAGAGAGCCGGCTTTATTCTCCGCATCAATCAGCGCTCGCCTGCGAAATCTGCGGCGCATCATTTTCGTAAAGCTTCAGCCGGTTCTTCAGCAGCAGCAATTCTTCCTGCAGCGAATCCATTTGCCGCAGCAGGTGCGCGATCGCGTCGAGGCCTTCGAGATTAATATCGAGATCGTAATGCAGGCGGATCATCTTCTCGAGGTCGCGAAGCTGCCCCTGCCCGATGCACGGCGTTCCTTCCACGATGATCATGTTGACGAGGCCGTTCTCCGCCAGCGCATCGACGAAAGAAACTTCGATGTGATAATTCGTGCACACCTGCCCGACCGGTATCCAGACTTCATTTTCCATTGGCCAGCTGTTGAAGTTGCGTGAATAGCTCTTTTTCTTTTTCAGTGAGATTCACCGGAATAATCACATTCCACGTGATGAACAGATCGCCGAACTCGCCTTCTTTTTTGTAAACGGGAAATCCTTTGCCTTTCAGCTTTACACGAACACCGTTCTGCGTTCCCGGCGAAACTTTCAGCTTCACTTTTCCATCGAACGTCTCGACAACGGTTTCTCCGCCGAGCACCGCAGTGTACAGGTCGAGATCGGCAGTCGTGTAGAGATGGCTTCCTTCCCGACGAAACTTCGTATGATTCGCGATGACGAACGTGAGATAAAGATCGCCCGCGGGACCTCCGTTCATGCCTTCGCTGCCGTAACCGGCAATGCGGATCGTCTGCCCGTTTTCCACGCCGGCCGGAACGGTGATGCGAATGCTTTTCCCGTTGACCGAAAGCGTTTGCTTGTGCGTCGTCCACGCTTCTTTCAGATCGAGATGCAACTCGGCGTTAAAATCCTGGCCGCGGAACTGCGCCTTTCGTCCGCCGCGCCGCTTGTCGCCACCACCCATTCCTCCCATCCCGCCAAACATCGACGAGAAAAATTCCGAAAAATCTTCGTTGTCGCCGCCGGCATAGGAATAACCTTCCGAAGGTCCGCCACCATATTGTTGTCGCTGTTGCTGCTGCTGCTCGAACGCATCGGCATGTTTCCAGTCTTTGCCGTACTTGTCGTATTTCGCGCGCTTCTCGGGATCACTCAGCACTTCATTCGCTTCGTTCACCTGCTGGAATTTCGTTTTCGCAGCCGCATCGTTCGGATTCAGGTCCGGGTGATATTTCCGCGCCAGCTTGCGATACGCTTTCCGGATGTCCTCCGCGGAAGCACTCTTCTCGAGGCCGAGCACTTTGTAATAATCGATATACTCCATAACAGTATCCGCTTCTTTCGTTCAAAATTAATGCAACGATCCGCGAGTCACGGCTGCGCTTTGTCAGCGAAAAAGATGAGAGAACGCGTTGTCGGCGCTTCTCTACAGGTTGTACCATAACAACCACACCGTTCCGTCGCTTTTGCAGCATTGAACAGCAGAGCTGCGACTATTGCTGCAAAAAAATGGCCGCAAAAAAACCGCCCTTCGTTGCGGAAGGGCGGCCTCATCAAAACCTAAACCATGGCTGATCCTGAATCAATTGGTATTGAACAGGAAATGATTCGGTGTAACGATATTGTTTTTGATGGCGAAGAGCACGAGCCCGGCGGTGTTGTTGACGCCGAGCTTGGCCATAATATTTTTGCGGTGCGTGGTAACAGTATGCGCGCTCAGGAATAGCTTGTCGGCGATCTCCTTGTTGGTAAGACCTTCGGCGACGTAACGGATGATCTCGGCTTCGCGCATGGAGATCTTCACGCCTTCACAGGCCACGACGTCATCCACCCCTGCTTCGTCCTGTGATTTGAGCACGTCGGAAAGGATCTTGCCGCAGAAAAACTGGTCGCCGTTAGCGGTAGCGGCAATCGCTTCGAGGATTTCCTCGCGCTCGCAATCGCGCAGCAGGTAGCTGGTGACGCCGGCCGCCAGCGCATCGGAAAGCATCCAGCGGCTGGGCTTGTCGGAGATCGTCAGCACGTAAACGGACGGCAGCAGGGCCTTCACTTTCCGGATCGCCGCAATGCCGAACGCCGGGTCGAGATGATCGATGATAATTACCCCGGGCTGCAGCTTAACGGCTTTGGAAAGCATCTCTTCCATAGTTGAAGCTTCACCTGAGAATACAAGGTTATTATCATTGCTAACCAATGACTTAAGACCTTCCTTGACCAGGTAATTCGATTGGGCGAGAAGAATGCGGGCAGCCATATGCTTATTTAGACTAATTTAAAATAAGATAGATCAAAGGTAAGTCTTCACCCGGAATAGCAAGTCAAACGACGAACTATTTTTTCACAATAAGCTGTTCGGGTATGGAAAACTTGCCGCCTTCTTCGGCCAGCACGGTTTCGGGGAATTCGACGCGTGCCTCCGCCAGCAACGGCAGCAGATCCATGTAACGGACCGAGAAATGCCCGATAATGAGCTTGCCGACTTTCGCCTGCTTCGCGACCATGCCGGCTTCTTTGGCGGTCGTATGATGTGTCGCTTTCGCGCGGTCGAGCAGCTCGTGGAGAAAGGTCGCTTCGTGGTACAGCAGGTCGACGTCTTTCACGGCGGCAACCACGCGGGGATCGAAGCGCGTATCGGAGCAGAACGCATAGGAACGCGACTTGCGTTTGCCTTCGGTGAGCTGCTGGTTCGGGATCACCGTACCGTCTTCCAGCACGGCGTCCTCGCCTTTTTTCACCTGCATCATCTGGCTGCGCGGGACTTTATACTCCGCCAGCTTTTCCTTGTTGAGGATGTACGCGCGGTCTTTTTCCCGGAAAATAAATCCCATGCAGGGAATGCGGTGATTCAGCAGGATGGTCTCCACCGTGAGCAGCTGGTCTTCGAAAATTATCCCCGGCGTTTCGGGATGCAGGTGCCAGAAGATCTCGTAATTGAGCACCGTCCCGGAAACCTCCAGCTGCAGGTCGATCACTTCCTTCAGCCCCGGCGGATGATAAATGTGCAGCGCCGTTTTCCTGCCCAACAAATGCAGCGATGACAGCAATCCCATCAGCCCCAGGTAATGGTCGCCGTGCATGTGACTGATGAAGATATGGTTGATGCGCTGGAAACGGATGTGATAACGCCGCAACTGGATCTGGGCGGCTTCCCCGCAATCGATCAAAAAGAACCGCTCAGCTACATTGAGTAACTGAGCGGTAGGATGACGTCTGGAAGTGGGCGTCGCCGAGCTGCTACCGAGGATGGTCAGTTCGAACGACGATGCCATTAGTGAGAAACCGTGATGCGGCGGGTCACAACGGCAGTTCCCATGCGGAAGCTGCACATGTACACGCCTTCCGCCCATGAAGAAGTGTCGAGGCCGTAACGGTTGCTGCCTTTGGCCACGGAAATGTTTTCTTTCTTGATCTCAGCACCGAGCACGCTGTACACGGTGAGCTGCACCTGGCCTGCACCCGGAGCGCCGATGGTGAAATCGGTCGACTGGTCAGCCGGGTTCGGAGCGTTTTGTCCGACTGCGAACGAAGCAGACTCTACCGTCGGAACGCCGTTCGCATTTACGACATGTACTTTGTAGCCGGTGATGGTCTGGCCGGGCTGCTGCAATTGCGTGCTGAGCGCGGTAATGTAAACGGTGCCGGTGTAATAAACCGTGATCGGGTAATAACCGTCGTTGTTCGGGCCGCCGGTTTCTTGTCCGGGAGTTGCAGTGCCGGTTACCGCTACACAACCGTAGCCTGTGCCGGGAGGCGTATCGTGCGGAGTAGAGAACGTGCCGTTGGAAGGATTCGGCAGGTAGGTAAATCCTGCGGGAAGTCCGACTACGCTGTCGATATGCACCGCGCGAATTTCTACTGCGAACGTTTGCATCGCGATCACCGTGGAAGTATCCGGCTTGATGTGGAACTGCAGGTCGGTGTTGTAACCTACGCCGACGTTAGCGGTGGGCAGGTTATTGATCGTATCGGGATAAATGCTGTAATCGCTGGGGCCGTTGAAGACGCTGGTGTTGATGGTGCACTGCGCGAAAGCAGCGGTTCCGAGGGTAATTCCGGCAAGAAGCGCGTAGAGTTTTTTCATCGCTGAGGTTAAGTGTTTCCGGTCCGGTATTCTTTATTCCGCACGGCCATGCTCAACATCTTCTGCGACGAGCATATCAATGGCGGACGAAAGATTATCGGTGATCTTGAGAATACTGTCGAGCTGGGAAATCGCGATCAGCTTTTTCACCGGTTCCTGCAAGCCGTAAACGACCAGCAGGCCATTGGCATTTTTACAAAGACGATTGGCGACGAGGATGGAGCTCAGTCCCGAAGAATCGCAGTAACGCGTTTCGCTCAGGTCGATGATCAGGTTGCGTACCCCGTCAGAATTAAGCACGACAAGCTCGGATTTAAGCGTTGGTGCTACCATGGTATCCAGTTTTTCCGCGTGAAGACGGATCAGGGAGTACCGTTCGCTTCGTTCAACTGCAAAAGGCTGATTCATATCTTACAAAAGTAGGAAAAAACATCCACGACGCAACTCTGCTGCACACGGCCTTCCGCGCATTGAAAATTCAAAGATTCAAACATTCAAAAATTCTGTAAAGAGAAACAGCTTCCTTCTACAGGATATTTGAATGTTTGAATATTGAATATTTGAATTTTCAATCCTCCATTCTTCCCGCAAGAAGATAGAGCACGGCCATCCGCACGGCCACACCGTTCTCCACCTGGTTGAGGATGATCGACTGAGACGAATCGGCTACATCGCTGGTGATCTCGACGCCGCGGTTGATGGGGCCCGGGTGCATGATGGTGATCTCTTTGCCGAGGCTGCGGAGCAGTTCCATGTCGAGCCCGTATTGCATCGTGTATTCGCGCAGGCTCGGGAAATATTTGATGTCCTGCCGTTCGAGCTGGATGCGCAGCATATTGGCCACGTCGCACCATTCCAGCGCTTTTCGCAGGTTGAACTCCACTTTTACGCCGAGCGAAGAAATGTAACGCGGCATCAGCGTGCGGGGTCCGCAGACCATCACTTCCGCACCGAGCTTCTGCAGGCAGAAAATATTCGAGAGCGCCACGCGTGAATGCAGGATATCGCCGACGATGACGACTTTTTTTCCTTTCACTGAGCCGAGGCGTTCGCGGATGGAGTACGCGTCGAGCAGGGCTTGCGTGGGATGCTCGTGGGCGCCGTCGCCTGCATTGACGATTTTCGCGTCGATGTGGCGGGACAGGAAAACACAGGCGCCGGGATTCGGATGGCGCATCACAACCATATCCACTTTCATCGCGAGGATGTTGTTGACGGTGTCGATCAGCGTTTCTCCTTTTTTGACGGAGGAATTCGAAGCGGCGAAATTGACGGTATCTGCGGAGAGTCGGCGTTCGGCCAACTCGAACGAAACGCGGGTACGGGTGGAATTTTCGAAGAAAAGATTGGCGATGGTAATGTCGCGCAGCGAAGGCACTTTCTTGATCGGGCGGTTGATCACGTCTTTGAACTGATCGGCCGTCTGAAGAATGAGCTCAATATCGTCGGGCGTCAGCTGTTTGATCCCGAGCAGATGCTTCACACTTAATTTCCGGTTCATGCTCATTCGTTTGTTGAAAGCCAGACATGATCTTCCCCGCCGGTCTCCTTCCACTCTACCATTACTTTTTCAGAAGCGATCGTATCCACCGTGCGGCCCACGTATTTCGCCTGGATCGGCAGGTTGCGGCTGAAGCGGCGGTCGATGAGCACCAGCAGCTCCACGTCTTTCGGTCGCCCGAACGCCATCAGCGCATCAAGGCCCGAGCGGATCGTGCGGCCGGTGTACAGCACGTCGTCCACCAGGATCACGTTCTTGTCTTCGATGATAAAATCGATGTTGGTGCGGTTCGGCACCAGGTCTTTTCTCCGGAAATCATCGCGGTAAAACGTAACGTCGAGCTCACCGAGCTTGATGTCGTTCCTGCCGAGGATCTGCTGCAGCGTTTCGCTGATGCGTCGCGCCATAAAGACGCCTCTCGGCTGGAGACCGATGATTACGGATTCGGAAAAATCGTCGTGGACTTCGATCAACTGGTGGCAAAGACGATTGATCGTAATGGAGAATTGTCGCGGAGTGAGAATCAGCCTGGGTGCCATCCAGGGTTCGAAGGTAGCAATTCGCATTCTACGCGATTGCGGGAATGAATATTTTTTTCACCAAACCATTAACATTCGTCAATGAGCGCTACCGTAACCTCGCCCCGGTACGGGGTTCTACCTTCAGCGTATCTCTTCTTTCACGACGGCCGGGCACCGGGTAATCCACGAAAATTACTCTATCGTTATACACTTTCGCCGGCTCGAATTTCTGGTAGGACAAGGTGGCGGTAGAGAAAAGCGAGTCGTGTTTCCAGGCAAATGTACCGTCGGCCAGGCGGATCTTTCCCGCCATGCCCAGCGTTGTCACGTAAGCATAGCCGCTGTCGATTGCCGGCTGCCCGGGGTTCGGAACGGTATACCGCACTTTCCATTCCGGCCTGGGATTGCGCTCGTTAAAAACAGCAGAATAACATTTCACGCCTTCATGATCGGTTTCCTGCCAGTGCGCAAAATATTTCCCCTGCCCCAATGGAGAAATATAAATTTTATCGACCATGAACTCCGCTTTGATATCGAACAGCCGGCGCCGGTACTTCCGAAGCGTATCGGTAATGTCCACGCGTCCCTTGTACGAGCAGATGACCAGGGAATCTCCCAGCCGGCCCACCTCATCGTCATAAGGCGTTTGGGTTCCTTTCACCAACGCAACCGCCATCACGACGCCTGCTTTCACCGGGTCTTTCGGTCTGACGATCGGCTTCACGGTATCGTGCCGGGTAACAGGAGCTTCTTCCTTCGGGGAGCCGCAGGAAAAGAGGAACAACAGGAAACCGGTATACAGCAGGAAACGCATGGGCGCAAAAGTACAATTCAGGAGTGAACCGCGGGAAGATTACCGCTGGTTGGTGTTATGGTAACGTTGCGCAGACCGGTACTGGAGATAACGCTGCCGGATCGTAACGGCCAGGTCGTAATCGCTTGCGGAACGCAGGTACCACTCCGGCATGTTGAGGTAAAGAATAAAATCGTCGAATTCTTCTTCTTTCAGATCGATCACGCCGGCGCGGACGTACGTGCGGAACAGCTCTTTCAGAACGTCGTGCATGCGGTCCTGGTTTTCCAGTGCGGCCACGGCAGCTTTCGATTTTCCTTCTTTGCTGTAACGCTCGTAGAGATAGGTCACCGGGCTCTGCACAGCGTCCGTCAATCCTTTGGTCGACGTCGTTTGCTGCACGCCGAGATTCGAACGTTCTTTCTTGATCTCGTCGAGGTCCTTCACCGGGTAAATCGCCACGGCCTTCATCACGTTCTCGCGCATGTGCAACCCGACACGAAGCGTGTAAACATCCTTCTTCACCGAATCACGAAAACAAACGCGGTACACTTCATAGCCGCCGGCGGTGATCATGAACGTATCGACCTGCTGTCCCTGCAATGAAAAAATTCCGGCAGTAGATGCCGCCTGTCCCGTGCCCGTCGTTTTATTGACGATGATCGCAACAGGTCGTGCATTGCTGTCGGCCACATCGTACACCGAACCTTTCACCGTGATCAGCGAAGGCGCCGGCGCTTGTGCGCTCAACCGGAGCAGCCCGCAGCATCCCAGCAAAAAAGTGATCAGGAAGACCCGTTTCATTTCCCGTAAATGTACGTCAACATTAATTCCCGGTTGCGGATTTTGAGGCGATCCGTTCTCCTGTTGGGACGAATTAACACTTTAGTCGGGAGTCAGGAGTTTGGAGTTCGGAGCTTGAGATTTGTGCGAATAGTCCGAACTCCCGACTCTGAACTCCGAACTAATTAGCGCCTTTTTTCATCCACTTGTAGAGACGGCCGGGGCGGCCTTTGGTTGTCTTGCGGCGCGCCTTGTGATTGTCGTCACCGTCGTACGGATGACCTTTCACCTGCCACTGCACGCCCAGGAAGAAACCTGTGTCGGAAATGCTGATAAGATCTTTTTTCTCGGACGCAAAACGCATGCGGAAATCGAACGAAGCATTGAGGTTGCCGGTGATCGTATGCGTAAAACCGCAACCTAGATTGGCGGCCACCCAATCCTGCTTCACCAGCAGGCCGTAGTAGTAATTGTTGTTGTCGTTGAGCGAAGGAGCGATGAATGTTCCCTGCCAGCTCATGTAGCTCACACCGAAAAGCGTTTTGAAACAGAGTTTCGAATCGCCGACGTTCATGATGAGATTGCCGTTCAGCTCCGTATTCCACGAACGGATGTTCTCGAATGCAGGACTGGCATTATGCGGAAAGAAACTGGTGTAATCGGCAGAAAAGCAGAACCACGGAGACGTAAACCACGCCGCGTTGACATTCACACCGGGCTTGTATTGCCCGCGCACTTCCTTGCGGTTGTTGATCACGGAATAAGAGCCGGCGACACCGACAGCGAGATACGAACGAAACGTTTTTTGACCCGGTGTAATGCCGGTATACGTTTGCTGGGCAGAAAGCGAAACTGAAAATAAAAGCACCTGGAAAAGCAGGAACCGTAACAGTCTTTTCATAGTTAAATGTACACGGATACTGCATATGTAGTATTTTCTTTTCGATCAGCGGATAAAAGTAATTTGTAACTGGCAGCGTCTATATATTTGCCCGCAAACGACCCCATATGCACTCCCGATCGCTGCTGTTTCTCTGCACCTTTTTCCTGCTGCAGATTTCACTCTCCGCCCAGTTCGTTTTCGGCTGGACCGGCGGTTACGGATCGCCGCGCGAGCTGAACCGTGAGATCTACATCTACAACGCCATCAACGGCGCGCTGAAAAAAGAAATGCCGCAGGTGCACTGGTTCCAGGGGCCGGTCATCGGGTTTCGTGCCGGCGGCGACGGTGGCTACGTCGAGCTGCTTTATCACCGCAAGCGCACCCTCGTCGCTTCTGAATTCGATTCCTCGAACGTGGCCATGCGCCGCGAATTGAAAGTGCTCTACAACACCTGGAACCTCGGCTTCGGTTACAACCCGAACGGCTGGGGAATCGGCACCAGCATCGACGCCGGGCGATTCAAAGGCAAAGGCCGCCGCGGCCCCGAAGAAACCATCGGCGACCAGGATTTCAAAAAGCTTTGGGTCACCAACAA
>CAMLEF010000103.1 GCA_946478675.1 uncultured Flavobacteriales bacterium
CCTGTCGCCCGCAGTTGAAATGCCATTATAAAAATAGCACGCCGCTGTTGCGCGAACATTAAACCGCGATTAAAAGCGATCTCTTATAAGTAGAATGTTTACTCGCCGAAAAGCGTTCCCTTGTCGCGCAACGGTAATTTGCCGAGATGCTTGTACGCCTGGTCCGTGGCTTGACGGCCGCGTGGCGTGCGGATGAGATAACCTTCCTGGATGAGGAACGGCTCGTACACTTCTTCGATCGTGCCGGCTTCTTCGCCTACTGCGGTAGAAATGGTCGTGATGCCGACCGGTCCGCCTTTGAATTTTTCGATGATCGCAGAGAGAATGCGGATGTCCATTTCATCGAGACCGTTCTTGTCGACGTTGAGCGCCTGCAATGAATAATGCGCGATCTCGAGATCGATGGAACCGTTGCCTTTGATCTGCGCGAAGTCACGCACACGACGAAGCAGCGCGTTGGCGATACGCGGCGTACCGCGGCTGCGGCGTGCAATTTCAAATGCGGCTTCTTCAGTGATCGGCACGTTGAGAATGCCGGCGGAACGTTCGATGATCTTCTTCAGCAGCTTCGCATCGTAATAGCCGAGCCGCGAAGTAATGCCGAAACGCGCGCGCAAGGGCGAAGTCAGCAAGCCGGAACGTGTCGTAGCGCCGACCAGCGTGAACGGGTTCAGCTTGATCTGCACCGAACGCGCATTCGGGCCGCTGTCGAGCATGATGTCGATGCGGTAATCTTCCATCGCCGAATAGAGATACTCTTCCACCACCGGGCTGAGGCGATGAATCTCGTCGATGAAGAGCACGTCGAATTCGCCGAGGTTCGTCAGCAATCCTGCAAGATCGCCCGGCTTGTCGAGCACCGGCCCGGAAGTAATGCGGATGTTCACCCCGAGCTCCTGCGCCACGATATTCGCGAGCGTCGTTTTCCCGAGTCCCGGAGGACCATGCAGCAGCACGTGATCGAGCGCTTCGCCACGCTGCTTCGCCGCCTGCACAAACACCTTCAGGTTGTCGACCACCGCTTCCTGCCCGGTGAAGTCGGAAAAATCCTGCGGACGCAGCATCTTCTCGAATTCCTTCTCCGCGGAGGAAAGGTTTTCGCTGTCAGGATCGATGTTCGGGTTGAGAGACATTAGTGCAAAAATACTACTACAATGGGTTACGAATTACGAATGAATACGAATATACGAATGGACAATCCACTCCGAAGGTTCGCATATGCGATTCGTATATTCGTAATGATTCGTAATTCGTAACCCTACAACATTTTCGCCAGCTTCGTATTCGGCAGTAAAATCTTATAAATCTCGCCCCAATAAATATTGATGTAAAACGAATAGATCGGCGAGTTGAAATTTTCTTTGATCAGCGGATTTCTGCGCAGCATGATGCGGTAGCCGATATCGCCGCCGACGCCGAGCCATTTGAGGAGCTTGTACGAAGCGGAAATTCCCGGCTCGTAAATCATCACGAAACGTTTGTCCTTTTCCCGGTTCGTCATGCCGTCGAAAAAATCGTAGCGCGAATTCCCGAGGCCGAGCTGCACCGGCATGATGCTGAACCGCCAGTGATGGCTCACGTAATACACGTAACGGATGTAGTAGCTGAAGAAATGCATCCGTATCGTTCCCGTCGCGGAATCGTTCAGACCGGCGTTATTCTCAAAATATACTTTCCGTTTCGGGCCGTCCTGCAAAAAATTATAGCCGAGCCCGAGCTGCAGGTAACCGGAGAAATCGACACCCGCCTTCACGCCCCAGATATGCGCCCGCTGCGAGCTGATGAAGGAGTTCCGCGAATCGAAAGACGCCGTCGGGTAAATCGTTCCGTGCATGACGTGGTGCAGCGTGTCGGTCCACTGCGCATGCAGGCGGGTCGCTCCCGGCAGGAGCAGCAACAGCACGAAAAATCCTTTTAAGACCCGCATCGCGCGAAATTACAGAAACAAAAAAGACTCCCCGGAATGGAGAGTCTTTTCTGCAACAGGTGTTTGGTTTTAGTGGTGACCGCCACCGTCTTCTTCGCCGGCTGCCAGCGGAACGGTTTGCGGGATGAAATCTGAATCAGCGCCCGGCTTGCTGTAATCGTAGGGCCAGCGGTGAACTTCCGGAAGCGCGCCGGGCCAGTTGCCGTGCGTGTGCGCCATCGGCGTGGTCCACTCAAGCGTGTTGGAGTTGTACGGGTTCTGTACCGACTTCGGTCCACGGAACATGCTGTAGAAGAAGTTGAACAGGAACACGAGCTGGCCAAGGGCGCCGAGGATCGCGAAGCAGGTGATCACAACGTTGATGTCCTGCAGGTTGTCGAAGAGCGGGAACGCGCTGTTCGTGTAGTAACGACGCGGAACGCCTGCGAGACCGAGGAAGTGCATCGGGAAGAATACGCCGTATGCGCTGATGAACGTGATCCAGAAGTGGATGTAGCCCATGTTTTTGTTCATGTGGCGCAGGAACATTTTCGGGAACCAGTGGTAAACACCGGCCAGCATACCGAGGATCGCCGACACGCCCATTACGATGTGGAAGTGAGCCACAACGAAGTAGGTATCGTGAACGTTGATATCAAGCGCGGAGTCAGCGAGGATGATACCCGTTACACCGCCGGAAATGAAGGTCGATACGAGACCGCAGGCGAAGAGCATGGCCGGCGTGAATTGTAAGTTTCCCTTCCAGAGCGTCGTGATGTAGTTGAACGCTTTCACCGCAGAAGGAATAGCGATGAGCAGCGTCGTGAATACGAACACGGAACCGAGGAACGGGTTCATACCGGTCATGAACATGTGGTGGCCCCATACGATGAACGACAGGAAGCCGATCGCCAGGATGGACGTTACCATCGCGCGGTAACCGAAGATCGGCTTGCGTGCGTTGACGGAGATGATCTCAGAGGTAAGGCCGAGCGCCGGGAGGATGATGATGTATACTTCAGGGTGACCAAGGAACCAGAACAGGTGTTCGAAGAGGATCGGGGAACCGCCGGTCTGATCGAGCGGGTGGCCCTGGATGTAGATGTCGGAGAGGTAGAAGCTGGTGCCGAAGCTGCGGTCGAAGATGAGCAGGAGCGCGCAGGAGAAAAGCACCGGGAAAGAAAGCACACCGAGGATCGCCGTTACGAAAAACGCCCAGACGGTGAGCGGGAGGCGCGTCATCTTCATGCCTTTCGTGCGCATGTTGAGGACGGTGATGATGTAGTTCAGGCCACCGAGCAGTGACGAAACGATGAAGAACGACATCGAAACGAGCCAAAGGGTCATACCGGTTCCGGAACCCGGGATCGCCTGCGGAAGCGCAGAGAGCGGCGGGTAAACTGTCCAACCAGCGGAAGCAGCGCCATCCTGTACAAAGAGAGAGATGAGCATGATAAAGCTGGAGAGGAAGAAGAACCAGTAAGAAAGCATGTTCATGAAACCGGAAGCCATATCACGCGCACCGATCTGGTACGGGATAAGCAGGTTGGAGAACGTACCGCTCAATCCGCCGGTAAGTACCATGAAGACCATGATGGTACCGTGGATGGTGATGAGCGCGAGGTAAGCATTCGGATCGAGGATGCCGTCTTTGCCCCATTTGTCGCCCATGACGGCGTTGATGAATGCAAATTTCTCACCCGGCCAGGCGAGCTGAAGGCGGAACACGATCGACATGACCATCGCAATGCAGGCCATGACTACCGCCGTCACGAGGAACTGGCGGGAAATGGTCTTGTGGTCCATGCTGAAGATATACTTCGACACGAACGTTTCGTGGTGATGCCCGTGGTCGTCGTGACCGTGATCCACATGCGCGTCGTGCTGGAGCGTCTGTGCGTGAAGGTCACTGTGTGCGTGCATATCAGCCATTGTGATTTTGTTTTTGAGTTTTTCCGTCTCTCTTTTCCTACGCTACTGTATTCGGAAAATCGTTGACTTGTAGTGAACTGTTAGAAATTACTTTTGAGCCGTTTTTTGTGCGGTGGGCATTTTGTCGGCCATGAACGGCTGGTGACGTTTCATCCAGGCATCATACTCCGCGCGGGTGCCGACGTAAATCAGCAGCTGCATGTTGTAGTGGCTCGTTCCGCAGATCTTGTTGCAAAGAAGAACGTAATCGAAATCAACGGTTTCTTTGCCCTGTTCTTTGCGGAGCGCGTTCGTCTCTTCCATATACTTGACCACATACGGATCTTTACGTGCTTCAGCCGTGGTTTTGTCCGGCTTGAAGTGGAAGTACGTCTGCATACCCGGAACCGCGTTCATCTGCGCACGGAACTGCGGGAAGTAAGCGCTATGGATCACGTCGCGGGAACGGATCTCGAAATCGACTTCTTCGTTTACCGGGAGGAACAGCGTGTCGGTTACGATCACGTCGTCGAAGCCGGCTTTATCGGTAGAGTCGAGACCCAGTTCGTTGGTGCCGCCGAGCGTTCCGATGAGACGGTAGTTGGCTTTGCCGAGCGTATTGTCTGCGCCGGAATAGCGGGCCGTCCATTTGAACTGCTGGGCATACAGCTCGATTACACGTGTGCCTTTCGGCGCCGGTGCCATCGTTCCGTTCCAGAGGCGGATACCGAGGAAGATGATGATGAAGAGCACGATTGCCGGAACACCGGTCCAGAGCATCTCGAGCTTGTTGTTGTGCGGGAAGTACTCCGCTTTCTGACCGTCACGACCGTAATAACGGAACGCCATGAAGAACAGCAGGAAGTTCGTGATCACGAAAACCGCGATGATGATCAGGAAGTTGAAGTTGAGCAGCCAGTCCAGCTTCTTGCCGTGTTCGGAAGCCGCTTCCGGGAGCAGGTGATGTCCCCATTGCTGGTACTGCCAGACGAAGAACGCCATCAGCAGGATGTAGATGGTCAGCATCAGGCGCCCGTTCATCCGGTTGTCGCGTTCGGTCACCTTGTTGGGGTCGACTCCTTTCAGCTTTGTCGACAGTTCTACCACGCGTACCAGTTGCCAAACGGCGGCCGCGACGAGAATGAGGATAATATAGATTAAAAGGTGCATAGCGTGTGACGATTATTCGTGTTCGGGTTCCTGGATTAAATCTGGTGGTGTAAGCCTTCTTCGAGCAGAGCGTGGTTTTTCGCCAGCAACGGAGCTTTCGACAGCGAGCGGAGGATCCAGAACGTGAAGAAAGCGGCGAAGCTGAGGAACATACCGATCTCGATACCGCCGATGCCCCAGTTGCCACCGACCGTACCCGGCATTACCATCAGGAAGGTATCCGTCCAGTGGAAGAACACGATCAGGAGGGCAATGAAGAGCAGGAATGATTTGTTACGTTTTGAATCGCGCGACATGAGCACGAGCATCGGGAATCCGAAGTTCACCAGCATCGTGATCCAGAACAGGCCGCGGTACTGCTCCCAGCGCTGCTGGTAGTACACCACTTCTTCCGGGATATCCGAATACCAGATGAGCATGAATTGCGCGAACCAAAGGTAGGTCCAGAGGAAGGAGATGGCGAACATCCACTTGCCGAGGTCGTGTACGTGGCTCGGGTTAACGAATTCGAGCTGATCGCGTGACTTGAGGTGCATCACGAGCAGGTTCGTAACGATAACCGCTCCCAGCCACCAGCCGGCGAAGTTGTACCAGCCGAACAGCGTAGAATACCAGTGCGTATCGATCGACATGATCGCGTCCCAGGTGAATACCGAAGAGGTAAAGCCGAAGAAGACGAGGAAGATCGCAGCGTTTTTCAGGTTGAGCAGCCAGTTGCGGCCTTCCGTATCGCGCAGCGTGTCTTCAGCAAGCGCGTTCTTACGGGACCACCATTGGTACCAGATCCAGCCACCGAAGAAAGCGAGAGTACGACCGAAGAAGAACAGGTCGCCGAAATACGGAGCCTTGTGATCGATGATCGGGTCGATAACGTGCTCTTCGTTGTGGAAGAGGTACGACTGCCAGTGATAGATGTGGTGCAGACCGAGGCGGCCGGCGATGAAGATCACGAGCAGCAGCACGAGACCGATCGGAAGGAAGGTACCGATGGCGCTGAACAGGCGCATGAAGACGGTGCTCCACGAAGCCTGTGCGGCATACTGCACCGCATAGAAGAACGTAGCACCGAGCGCGATGCCGCCGAAGAAATAGCTATTCACCAGCAGGTTCGCCCAGATGCGCTGGCCGAGGCCCTGGTGTTCGGCGCCGTGTTCTGCACCGGCCATTTCAGGATGGCTGCGGAACACAATGCCCAGGATGAACAGGAGCACACCCACACCGAACAGGATCCAGAGATTCTTCTGGGCCTTCGGCGTAAAGTTGTACGTCAGGTTATTCAGGTTTACGTGGCTCATATGATCGTGTCGATTCTGTCGGTTATTTTTTCTTTTCGGCCGGCTTCACCTTGGCAGAGTCTGCTGCAGCTGCGGTGTCGGCTTTCGGCATCGCGGAGAATTCGCTCCACGGTTTTCCGCCGCGGCCGAGACGCTGTACGTATTCGATGACTTTCCAGCGTTCTTCCGGGGTAAGCTGGGAAGCATGGGAACCCATGTTGCCTTTGCCGTACGTGATGACGTGGTAAACGTGACCGTCGGTGAGCACACCGGCATCATATCGCGTTTTGTAGTTCGGCGGAACAGCGCCGTATTTGCCGCTTGCAACCAGCGGGCCGTTGCCGTCGCCGGCAGCACCGTGGCAATAAATGCAGTAACGCTCGTACAGGAATTTACCCTGTTCTTCTACCGCGTTGCTGTGCTCGAGCGGGTTTTTCCAGAAAGCCGAAGCGAGGCTGTCGCCCTGCGGCGTGTTATCGTACGGGAACGGGGTGAATCCGCGGGGAATAGTGCCCGTGGGGGGAAGCATGTTGCCCATGTACGTCGTATCCTTGATTACCCATTTGCCGTTCTCCACCACGCTGTCGATGTGCATGCTGGCGCCATTGGATTCGATCGAAGGGCTACGGTACATATCCGGGAAGTATTCCCAGCCCGGGCTGTTGGGATCATCTTTCACACAAGCGCTCAGCATGGAGGCGGCTGCGAGGGCAACCGTGCCGAGAGCGAGGAGTGTATATTTCGTCTTTTTCATCGTTTCGTACGGTTGCGATCAGATAACATTCACTTCGGTGGCGCCGCTGCTGCGGAACATGCTGACGATTTTCGCTTCGTCTTCCGCTTTGACTTCAACTTCCATGAGGAACTTGTCGTCGGTTGTGCGCGGGTCCGGGTTCTTCGGTTTTACACCGGGAAGGATCCAGCTGCGGAGGAAGAACGTGAGCGCCATACCGTGACCGGCACAGAAGACGGTCAGCTCGAACGTTACCGGGATGAATGCCGGCCAGTTCATGTAATACCAGAAGCTCGGTTTACCGCCGATATCCGTCGGCCAGTCGTTGACCATCATGTACCAGGTCATCAGGATCGCCAGCGAAGTGCCGGTGAGGCCGTAGATGAAAGCACAGATGGCGATGCGGGTACGCTCGAGGCCCATTGCACTGTCGAGACCGTGCACCGGGAACGGGGAGAATACTTCCTTGATGCGGATGTGCGCAGTGCGGAACTGCTTCACGCCTTCGAGGAGCACTTCCTCGTCGTCGTAGATACCGTGGATGGTTTTGGTGGCCATAGTAGTTGGTCGCTGTGGGCCCGGACATGAATATCCGGGTTATCGATTAGTGGTGAGCTGCTTCGGTCGCTGCCTTTTCAGCGCGCTTGCGTTTGTGTTCTTCGCTGGATGATTTCACGATCGTCTTCAATTCGCTGAGCGCGATTACCGGGAAGGTTCTCGAGAAGAGCAGGAAGAGCGTGAAGAACAATCCGATCGTACCGACGAAGATGCCTACTTCCACCCAGGTCGGGTGATACATCGTCCAGGATGACGGCAGGAAGTCACGGTGCAGCGAGGTCACGATGATAACGAAACGCTCGAACCACATACCGATGTTCACTACGATCGACAGGAAGAAGGTCCAGAGCAGGCTGGTGCGGATTTTCTTGAACCAGAACAGCTGCGGGGAGACTACGTTGCAGGTCATCATAGCCCAGTAGCTCCACCAGTACGGACCAGTAGCGCGGTTCAGGAAGGCGTAACCTTCGTATTCTACACCGGAGTACCAGGAGATGAAAAGCTCGGAGAGGTAAGCGACACCGACCATCGAACCGGTCAGCGTGATGATGATGTTCATCATTTCCATGTGCTGGATCGTGATGTAGTGCTCGAGGTTGAGGACTTTGCGCATGATCAGCAGCAGGGTTGCCACCATTGCAAAACCGGAGAAGATAGCACCGGCAACGAAGTACGGCGGGAAGATCGTGGTGTGCCAGCCCGGGACAACCGAGGTAGCAAAGTCCATGGATACGATCGAGTGAACCGAGAATACGAGCGGGGTGGAAAGACCTGCGAGGACCAGCGACACTTCTTCGAAACGCTGCCAGTCTTTTGAGCGGCCGCTCCAGCCGAAGCTGAGGAGGCGGTAGATCTTTTCCTGCATCGGTTTGCCGGCGCGCTTGAAGCGGTCACGGATAGAACCGAAATCCGGGATAAGGCCGGTGTACCAGAAAACGAGGGAGATGGTGAAGTACGTCGATACTGCGAATACGTCCCACATCAGCGGCGAGTTGAAGTTCACCCAAAGCGAACCGAACTGGTTGGCGTGGGGGAACAGCCAGTAGTCGAGCCACGGACGGCCGGTGTGCATCGTTACGAAAACGGCAGCGCACATAACGGCGAAGATGGTCATAGCTTCTGCAGAACGGTTGATCGCCATACGCCATTTCTGACGGAACAGCAGGAGTACCGCGGAGATCAGCGTACCGGCGTGACCGATACCGATCCACCAGACGAAGTTGGTGATATCCCAGGCCCAGCCGACGGTTTTGTTAGCGCCCCACTGACCGATACCGGTACCGAGGGTGTAGGCAAGACAGCCGAAACCCCAGAGAAACGCGGCAACCGCGACAGTGAAGACGAGGTACCAGTATTTGTTGGCCTTGCCTTCGATGGGCTTCACGATTTCAGAGGTGATGTCGGTGTAACTCTTCTCACCTAAAATCAGCGGGTCCCTGAGTGGAGATTCTTGTTGCATAATGCTTTATTTATGTCAGTTCAGGTTCTCAGTTCAGATTAAACGTGTGCCTTCTCGTCTTCGCGGTTCCAGACTTTCGCGAGGTAGAATACCGACGGACGGACACCGATCTCTTCGAGCATTTCGAATTTGCGGTCGTCGTTGTACAGTTTCGATACCTGGCTGTTCTCATCGTTGAGGTCGCCGAAGGTGATGGCGTTGGTCGGGCAGGTTTGTGCGCAAGCCGTGACGATGGAACCGTCGGCCGGGCGAACGCCTGCTTTTTTCGCTTCGAGCTTGCCTGCCTGGATGCGCTGAACGCACATGGAGCATTTTTCCATCACACCGCGTGCACGTACTACGACGTCCGGGTTGAGTACCATGCGACCGATGTTGTCGTGCGCCGGGTTGAGGTTGGTGCTTTCGAAGCGGTGGTATTCCGTGTAGTTGAACCAGTTGAAGCGACGTACTTTGTACGGGCAGTTGTTCGCGCAGTAACGGGTACCGACGCAACGGTTGTATGCCATCTGGTTGAGGCCTTCGCTGCTGTGGTTCGTCGCGAGAACCGGGCAAACCGTTTCGCAGGGAGCGTGGTTGCAATGCTGGCACATGACCGGCTGGAACACGACGCGCGGGTTGTCGAACGCCGGGTTTTCCATCTTGCGGTACATCTCTTTCGTGCCCATGTGCTCTTTCGCATCCGGCGACTCGATTTCTTCTTTCACCGTCGTGCTGCTGTAGTAGCGGTCGATACGGATCCAGTGCATTTCGCGGCTGCGGCGTACTTCGTCTTTACCGACGACGTGAACGTTGTTCTCTGCGTTACAGCTGACGACGCATGCGCCGCAACCGATGCAGGAGTTCAGGTCGATCGCCATCGCCCACTTGTGGTTCGGACGGTCGAAGTCGTTCCAGAGGTTGACCTGCTCCATGTCCTGCTCGCCTTTGTAGGTGTGCATGACGGGTGCCGGGTTGTATTTCTCTTTGCTGTCGGGGCTGGCGAAGGTCTTGAGGTTCGTCTCGCGAAGGATGTCTTCGCTGCGGCCCATCATGGTGCTGTGCACCTGCGTCGTCGCGATCTTGTACGTTTTATCGGCAACAGCAGCAACAGTTGCTACCGCGGTGTAATCCATCGTGCCGGAAGCGGTCAAGCCGACTGCCGGGTAGAGGTTCTGGCCGGTGTTGTCAATGATCTCGTTGAAGCCTTTGCGGCCGTAACCGAGCGCAATGCCGATCGTTCCTTTGGCCTGGCCGGGCTGGAACCATACGGGCAGTTCTACCGTGTGGCCGTTCGCCGTTACCGTTGCCATGGAAAGCTCGTCTTCCAGCTGGTCGAAACGGACGAGCATATCTTCATTGTCCTGGTTGATGACACCGAAGAGGTTCAGCGTCTTCATGTCGCCAGGATGCATCGTGATGTAGTTGTCCCACGTGATCTTGGTGATCGGGTCCGGCATTTCCTGCAGCCACGGGTTCTGGCCCTGGTTACCGTTGCCGATGGCAGCGCTCTGGTAAATCACCAGCTCGAACTGGCCGGATTTGCCTGCGCCTGCCTGGCTGATCGCCTGTTCGAGCGTAAGGCCGCTGTTGGTATAGCCGGTTGCAACAGGAACTACTACTTCTGCAGCAGCTGCATTTGCATCGGCCGGTTTGTTGTTTGCTGCGGGTTTCGCTGCGTTAACTTCCGGAGCCGGAGCCGCGGTCATTTCAACGATACCGTCGCGAACGCTGTTGTTCCAGTAAGCGGCGAAATCACCGAATACGCCCGGAACAAATTTCGCTTTCCATTTTTCCTGGATATAGGAATGGAAGTCTTTCGGAGCACCGGCCCAGGCCAGGAACGACTCCTGTGCGTGACGCGTGTTGAACAGCGGACGAATGGTCGGCTGCTGCAGGCTGTACCAATTACCGCGCGGGTTGTAATCGTTCCACGCTTCGAGGTAATGATGGTCCGGGCAGATAACGTCGCAGAGCGAAGCGGTTTCGTCGGCGTGGCTGGAGAAAGAAATGCGCGTAGACAGTTTCTTCATCGCAGCTTCGAAGCCGAGGGCTTTCGGTGCGGTGTAAACCGGGTTGACGTTGTAGAAAATAACGGTGTCGATCGCGCCGCCCATGTCGTCAACGAGCTTCTTGAAAGCTGCGTCGTCGCCCATGTGCGTCATGTCGGTTACGTCTTTGTTAATCGTTACGCCGTAAGCGCCGATCTTGTCGTTGATCTCGTTTACGATCAGCTGGATGGCCGGGTCGTTGGAACCGCAGACCACGAGGGCTTTGCCGTTCGCCGATTTGAGCGCGGAAGCAACAGCACCGACTTCTTTCGACATGAAGTTCGAAGAACCGGGGCCGCCTACACCTGCGAGCAGTCCGAGCGCCACTTTTCCGAGCTCCGACGGCTTCACCGGGTAACGCTCGTCGGCGTTGGAACCGGTCAGTGACATCATGGACTCGAACTGGTAGTGCTTCGACATCGTTTTCTTGTCGGCGCTCACGTGACGCGATGCAGCGTACTGGCGGGCGTGCTCGAGCGGAGAAACCCAGTTCGCGAGGAAATCGGCGCCGAGGCTGACGATTACATCTGCTTTGTCGAAGTTATAGGTCGGGATGAATGCGCGGCCGAATTTGGAGAGATTGGCCTGCAGCATGCCGGAATAGGAAACCGCGTCGTACTGGACGTGGCGGACTTTTCCGTTGTAAGCTTTGCTGAATTCAGCGATCGCGTCTTTCGTCGAGGGAGAGATGATCGTTGAAGAGAGGATGGCGATTCCTTTGGACTGCTGGAGTCGGGGCTTAACGGCCTCGTCGATCTCTGACCAGGTCTTGTCCGTCCAGGCAGCGCCGTTCTTCATGCGCGGTCCTTTGAGTCGGGTGCTGTCGTACAGCGAAAGAACCGAAGCCTGGACGCGTGCGTTGGTGCCTTTGTTGATCGAGAGCGGGTGGTTGTTGCCTTCGATCTTGATCGGGCGGCCTTCGCGGGTTTTTACCAGGACAGAAGCGAAATCGTTTCCGTCATAATAAGTAGAAGCATACCAGTTAGCAACGCCGGGAAGGGTATCGTCCGGACGCTGAACGTACGGGATCGCCTTGGTGACGGGCGTTTCGCAGGCTGCGAGGGTTGCGGCTACGGTCGAGAAGCCGAGGAACTTAAGGAAGTCGCGACGGTTGGTGGAAGAAGACGACATCGTCTCCTTGTTACCGATAAACTCCTCTACCGGAATATATTCAGCGAATTCGCTTTGATGCTTCTCAACGAATTTCTCTTCGTTGTTGAGCTGAGCGAGGCCTTTCCAGTATTTTGTTTCGTTCGCCATATTGTTTGCAGTAGTATGCAGTGAATATTCTTTGTCGTTAGAGAAGATTAATAGTGGCAGCGTGCGCACTCGATACCGCCGACCATCGAAACGGTGATGGGCTGATCTTTATACTTCTCTTTCATTTTTTCGTGGAGCGCGGTGTAGTAACCGTTGCCGTCCATCGCCACCGGCGTTTCGCGGTGACAGTTGATGCACCAGCCCATGGTG
>CAMLEF010000104.1 GCA_946478675.1 uncultured Flavobacteriales bacterium
CTATCCGCTGCAAGTCCTCGCCCTCCGGGACTCCGGGCTTTCCGCTCCTATCCCTCACGCAAAAAAGAACCTCGAACTTTTGTTACTTTAGCGGCATGAACGAAGAACTCCAGCTCATCATCGATACGACCGAAGAATCCATGCAGTCTTCGGTTACGCACCTTGAAGCAGAACTCGTGAAGATCCGCGGCGGCCGCGCGCATGCCGGTATCCTCGAAGGCATTTACGTAGATTATTACGGCACGAACACGCCGCTCAACCAAGTGGCGAACGTCAGCACGCCCGACGCGCGCACGATCTCCGTGCAGCCCTGGGAAAAATCGATGCTCGACCCGATCCTGCGCGCCATCCAGGCTGCGAACCTCGGCTTCAACCCGACGAACAACGGCACCATCATCATCTGCTCCATTCCGCCGATGACCGAAGAGCGCCGCAAGCAGCTCGTGAAAAAAGCGAAAGAAGAAGGCGAGGACGCGAAAGTCTCCATCCGCAACGCCCGCCGCGACGCGAATGAAGAAGTGAAAAAAATGCAGAAGAACGGCATGCCGGAAGACGAAGCCAAAGAAGGCGAAGCGAAGATCCAGGCGATGACCGACAATTATATCGTGAAGGTCGACAAGCACCTCGAAGCGAAAGAAAAAGAGATCATGACGGTGTAACGTCCAGGGTTTCGTGTTCAACGTTCAAGGTTGAATGCAAATACAGAAGAGCCGGGTTGTTGCCCGGTTTTTTCTTTTTTGGCGTAGGGGTAAACGCCTTGTCGCCTGTCTTGTTTAAAAAGACTCTTATGCGTTCCCTTTCCAACCTTCTTCTTGCGGCGATCCTCCCGCTCTTCCTGCTTTCTTCCTGCTACCGCGACGTATTCGGCATCGAGGGCAGCGGTCCTGCGACTTCCGAAACGCGCATGCCCGGTTCGTTCAACGGCGTGGAGCTGTCGATCGACGCTGACGTTACGCTG
Organism: uncultured Flavobacteriales bacterium; assembly: GCA_946478675.1. Next base: position 959 of record CAMLEF010000104.1, read on the forward strand.
CATGCGGATTCCGTTTGCCACGTGGTGGTGAGCGCGCAGTCGAATGTGCTGCACGTGCTGGAAACGGATGTACACGGCAGCACGCTGCGCATCGATTTCAGCCGCAACGTTTGCCGACACAACGCCATCCACATCGATCTCTACGCGCCGGCGTTCGTGCTGGCGACGATCAGCGGCAGCGGCAACATCCACAACAGCGATGCGATCTGCAACGGCAATTTCAAAGCGGCGATCAGCGGTTCGGGCAACATTGAGCTCGGCGGTGTGCAGGCGAATGATGCCGAAGCGAACATCAGCGGCAGCGGCAACATCCGTTTGTCGGGAACGGCGAATTCCATCACTACGCGCACGAGCGGCAGCGGCGACATGCATTTGTATGATCTGCCGGTGAATTCCGGCAACGTGCGCATCTCGGGATCGGGCAACGTGGAGATCAACGCCGCGCAATTCCTCGACATCAACATTTCGGGCAGCGGCGACGTGTATTACAAGAATAACCCGTCAGTGAACGTGAGCATTTCCGGCAGCGGGCATGTGCATCATGTGAATTGATTACGACGCCTTCCCCGCTTTAAAAACATCCACGAGAATGTCGTGATGCTGCACGCGCAGCAGGTCGCCTGTATCACCGATCACGTCGTCCACCAATCCGTATTCTTTCGCTTCGATCGCATTCAGGAATTTATCGCGCAGGAAAAATTGCTCGAGCTCCTGCCAGCTGTGTCCGGTGTTTTTTCCCATGATGTAAAACAGCTGCGCCTGTAACCGTTCCTGCTCGCGCGTAGCGATGCGAACGTCTTCGGTATAACCGCGCGCGCCGCCTCCGGTGGGATGCATGTGTATTGTCGAATGCGGCAGCGCATACCGCCGTCCTTTCGCGCCGCAGGTGAGCAGCGCCGTCGCCATGCTGCCGGTGAAACCGACCGATACCGTCGACACCGGTGCGCTGATCATACGCATCGTGTCGTAGATGGCGAGACCGGAATACACTTCGCCGCCCGGGCTGTGAATGTACAGGTCGATCTGCTTTTTGTTGTCGACGCTGTTCAGGTACAGCAGCTGCGCGACGATTAGATTCGCGATTTGTCCGTCGATGGGCGAACCGAGAAAAATGATGCGTTCTTTCAGGAGGAGGCTGTAAATGTCAAAGGCGCGCTCCCCCGCTCCCGAATTGTCGATGACCATCGGGACCAGGCCGGCTTTAGGATGCATAAGAAACGGTTTTAGGTTTTGTAAAACAGCCGCATCACTTTTTCGCGGAAGCTGCGGTGCTCCGGTCGGCTGAACAATTCGTCGTGTACGGCTTGAATGGTGCTGCGCAATTGCTGACGGCCGTAGAGCAGCACGAGTCGTTGCGCCTGTTGCTGCTGCGCAATCTTGTCATTCCATTCGGGATCGAGCAGCGCGTGGGCTTCGCAGAGCAGTGCGTCTTCCGCCGTGAGCGAACCGGACAGCTGCGCTTCGATGAGCTTAATCTGATTCAAGGAAGTCCGCATAGCGCAGTGATTTTTGTTTGACGGTATCGCGCACTTTCTCGAGGCATTTGTATTTCTGCACGGTGGCCGAACGTTCGCCGGAATAACCGAAAGCGGAGGCTACCTGCTTCAGCGGTTGTTTTTCATAATAGAAAGCGCGCAGCAGTTCCAGGCATTTTTTGCCGGCGGATTCCAACACGCGCAGCAACTTGATTTCAGACGGTGACTCATCGTCCTGCAGATCGGACAGCTCTTCATCGACCGGCGAAAACATTTTATCCGATTGAACTTTTCGCAGCCAGAGATGTTTCGCGATGCCGAGCAGGTAAGCTTTCTCATCGCGGCAGAAATTTTCCGAAGCGGCTTTCTTCTCGTAAAAAATGATCAGCGCTTCCTGGAAAACATCTTTCGCATCGTCGAACGACCCGCCCCGCCGGCTGACCCACGCGGCAATCACCGGGAAGGCTTTTTTGTAAAGCGCCTTCAGCATTTCGTGTTGTCCGGGAGAATTCATGGTAGCTGTTTTACCGGTAAGTGCAAGTTAGGGGCAAAATATCACCTAAGGGAGAAGAAAAAAATTCAGGCCGCCTGAATGATTTCGGAATAGTCAGGCATTGCTTTATCCTCCTGCCACCGGACCGGGTTGTTGGCGATATAAGAAGATATCCGCTCGTATTCACGTTCGTTGCGGATGATGTGCTCATAATAATTCGACTGCCATACTGTTGAAGTCAACCCTGCAATTTTAGCCCGTTGTGTGACTGCAGATTTGAATCCGCGGATAATAGAGGCCAGGTTCTTTCTTTGCGGCCCGAATTGATTGTGGTATCCTTCCGGAAAATGCACATGGTTTCCATACAATGGTAAACCGTAAGGTTCATCTGCTTGTTTATGAATGAAAATCACTCCATGCAGGTGATCGGGCATTACAACAAAATCTGTGGTGGTGACATAATCTCTTATCACATTAGTCTTCTCCCATTCTTCCTGAATAATTGCTCCGAGCGGTGTCAGCAGAACCTCACCTGAAACAATCTTTGAGAATGCCTGAATTCTATTGTGACTGCAAATGGTGATGAAATAGGCCCCATTTGATCCATAATCGAAACCTTCTAAACGGATCGATTCTCTTCTGTATTTGTTTTTAAATAAATCATCTTTCATATTAAATCGTAATTACAAAAATCAATGCAAATATATTAATTACCGGAACCGGACAATATTAATGATATGGTCTCATTTCATTACGGGTGCGGCGTCACGACGCATCGTGACGGCATGTTAATGATGCTGCATTATTTCATTGTGAATGTGGCGTCACGACGCATCGTGACGCGCTACGGAATAATGGTGAACCATTATTCCGCCCACACCTTCGTGCCTTCCGAACAATTCCTGCAAATGTCGATTTCCTTCCTGCCGTTCAGGATGGATTTGCGGAAATTCTGGTAGGGCTTACCGAACCAGATCTCCTTCATCGGAAAATTTTTCAATTGTCCCAACTGGTGCTGTGCGTCTTTGTCGAAACAGCAGGGAACAACGGCGCCGTTCCAGGTGATCACGCAGGAATGCCACATCTTCCAGCAATGATCGTCCAGCTTGTTTTTGATCGCCCAGGTGCCGTCGGACTTGCGGCGGTAACGGGAATATTCTCCATTGTCCGGGATCAGCTCGTTGCCGTTTTCGTATTCGTAAACCTGCGCGGTTTTCAGCAGGACTTCATCAACACCGAGATCGGCGGCGAGACGATGTACGTCTTCTACCTGGTGCTCGTTCGGCTTGACGACGAGAAATTGAAAAACTACCTGCGGCGTGCGCGAGCGCAATTCCTTTTTCCATTTCAGCACGGCTTTCGTGCCTTCGATCACCTTCGACAATTTTCCGCCGATGCGATACGCGGCGTACGTTTCCTGCGTGGTGCCGTCGATGGAAATGATCAGTCGTTCGAGGCCGGATTCCACCGTTCGTTTTGCAGTGGCGTCGTCGAGGAAATGCGCATTCGTGGAGGTGGAGGTGAAGATGCGTTTCTTCGCGGCATAGCTGACCATGTCGAGAAAATGCGGGTTCAGGAACGGCTCGCCCTGGAAATAAAACGTGAGGTAAACGAGATGCGGGCTCAGCTGATCGATCGTCTTGCGGAAAAATGCAGGATCGAGCATGCCGGTAGGACGGGAAAACTGCCGCAATCCGCTGGGACATTCCGGGCAGCGCAGGTTGCAGGATGTCGTCGGCTCGATCGAGACACTGATGGGCAAGCCCCGCTGCACGGCTTTGTGTGTCCACTTCGACCAATAAAAGGAAGAAATCACTTTCACCGCGTTGCCCATTCTCCGGAAAGAAAACGTGCGCGCCAATCGGAATGGGGAAATGCCCTGCATTGTCTAAAATTAGGCAACAAAAGAACGCTGCACAAACACGGCAACCGCTCTCCTGCAGGGAATCTTCTTTTCCATCAATTGGACGAAAACGGAAAAGCGTCGAAACATTTTCGCAAACGATCGAAAAGCAACTCCACGCTTCTCTGCCGCTGCTAAATTTGTCACTGTTACGCCGCCCGGTGTAACGTTTTGAAGCGACACGTTTTTGGGGTTAAACGTGTCGCTTCTGCTTTTATAGCCGCTGATGGCGCAGATTTCCGCAGATTATTTTTTGCCCCGAATGACGCGGATTGCGCAAATTCTTTTCTGCTGTTGTTTGCGCAAACAATCGGTTTTAAAAATCCGGAAATGCATCGATACATTTTTGCAAAGGATCGAAAACCTCCGCCATTGCCCTTCCCTGCAGCTACCTTTGACACTGTTACGCCGCCCGGTGTAACGTAATTGAAGCGACACGTTTTTGGGGTTAGACGTGTCGCTTCTGCTTTTTATAGCCGCTGATGGCGCAGATTTTCGCAGATTGTTCTTGCCACGGATTACACGGATTGCGCGGATTCTTTTCTGCCGCTGATTGCGCAGATTATTATGCCACGAATTACGCTGCGCCTCTGCGGCCTTTTTCGCACAAATTGCGCGGATTCTTTCAGCCGCTTGAGTACGCGGATCACCAGCGAAGACAATCGGTTTTCAGAAACAGGAAATGCATCGAATGATTTTTACAAACGATCGAAAACCTCCGCCGCTGCCCTTTCCTGCTGCTAACTTTGACACCGTTACGCCGCCCGGTGTAACGTAATTGAAGCGACACGTTTTTGGGGTTAGACGTGTCGCTTCTGCTTTTATAGCCGCTGATGCCGCAGATTTTGGCAGATTAAAATTCTCCCGGCAAAATTTCAGAAAAGAGAAATCAGCCAGCCGAGCAAACCGGCCAGCGGAATGAGCAACGCCGTATCGACCTTTTCCCAGAGCGATAACGCGAAGACGATCACGAAGATGACGACGAAGCCGGGAATCGACTGGCCTTCCATCAGCGCGTTGCCCGCGATCACCCACACCGAACCGGCGATCATCCCGATCACCGCAGGACGAACGCCGCGGAAGATGGCTTCTACCGTCGGGTGATGCTTGACGCGCGAGATGAATTGCTGCATAAGGATCATCAGCATTGCCGGCGGAAGGAAAATGCCGAGCGTCGCCACTACTGCGCCGGTGAATCCTGCCACCTTCCACCCGATGAACGTCGCGCTGATCGAGATTGGTCCCGGCGTTACCTGGCTGACGGCAATCGCATTGGTGAATTCCTGCTGCGTCACCCAATGGTGCGTATCGACGACGACACCTTTCATTGCGGGAATAAAAACGTAACCGCCGCCGAACAGCGTTACGCTCATGCCGCTGAAAGTGACCGTCAGCAAACGCAGCTCGCGGAAAAATTCCGTTACCGGCTGAAGAAAAGCCACCACCAGCACGATCGCTGCAAGCACGGAACCCGCAATGATCGGCCCGTGCCATTTTCGCGGCGATTCTTTCACGGGCAATTCCGTCACGAGCTCTTCTTTCTTTTTCGTCAGCAGGCCCAGTAACCCTGACGCGCCGATCACGAGCAGCGTGATGTAAAAACCTTTCAGCCACGGCTGCACGATCACGAAAGCGGCAAGGAAGAGAATGACATACTGAAATGCCGTTTTGACGTTGCGTTTTGCCAATGACCAGGCCGTAGCCGCAATCACCGCTGCAACACCCGGCAGCAGGCCGGAGAAGATGCTTTTCACCAGCGGGTTTTCACCGTAGCTCGCGTAAAAAACCGCGAAGAGGCACAGCAGCACAAACGCAGGAAGCAACACGCCGATGAGGCTCACGAATGCGCCCGCAATACCGGCAATGGTGTACCCGCAGGTCGCGATCACGTTCGTTGCCAGCGGACCGGGCAACAAATTGCCGAGCGTCATGTAATCGAGCAGCTGTGCATCCGAAAGGATCTTTCGCTTTTCGCAGAGCTCTTTGCGCACCGCCGCCACCAGCGCTACGTTGCCGCCGAAAGAAGTTGCACCGATCTTCAGGAAGATGAAGAAGAGATTGGCCAGTGTCTTCACCGCCCTAAGGTCGGGATTATTCATGAGCTAAAATCCTTACTTTTACAGCACACGCCAGTTTCGGCAAAAACTGTTTTTTCAAGATTGATTCCAGGCATTTATGTGGGCTAAACTTTCCCATTTCATCCTCCGTCAGCGTCTCCCGATCCTGATCGTCATGCTGCTCATTTCCGCATTCATGGGCTGGAGGGCCTGGGTCGCCTCGCACGAAGGAGAAGGCTGGCTGTCCTACAAATACGCACGCGTCCTGCCGAAAGACGACCCAATGTACCAGTCGTATGAAGAGTTTAAAAAACTCTACGGCGAAGACGGCAGCGTCATGGTGATCGGCTTCCAGGATTCGAACATGTTCCGCCTCGATAAATTCCAGGGCTGGTACGATCTTGCCGAATCCATCCGCAACGTCGACAGCGTCGAGAACGTCATGGCGATCACGCACCTCTACAAGATCGTGCCGAGCGATACGTCCCAACGTTTCGATGCCGTGCCGGTCATTCAGCACCGACCGCAAACACAACAGGAAGTCGACAGCCTGCGCGAAGAAATCCAGAAGCTGCCGTTCTACGAAGGGCTCGTGATCAACAGCAAGGATATGGTCACGACGATGGTGATCACGTTCGACCAGGGTGCGCTCAACAGCCGTCACCGCCTGCAGATGGTCGGGCAGATCCGCAAGCTCGGCGACGAATTCTCGAAGAAGTACAATGTCGAAATGCATTACTCCGGCATGCCGTGGATCCGCTCGGAATACATGCGCAAGATCTCCGGCGAATCGACGTTCTTCCTGATCTTCTCGGTGCTCATCACGGCGCTCATCCTCTTCATCTTCTTCCGCTATTTCAACGCCGTCTTCTTCTCACTGATCGTCGTGATCGTCGGACTGATCTGGTCGCTGGGAACGATTGCGCTGCTCGGTTACAAGATCACGATCCTGACGGGACTCATTCCATCGCTTATCGTCATCATCGGCATACCCAACTGCATCTTCCTCATCAATAAATACCAGGAAGAGCTGCTGGCGCACGGCAACAAAACGAAAGCGCTCGCCCGCATGGTCGAGAAAGTCGGCCTTTCGAATTTCCTGGCGAACATCACCACTTCGATCGGCTTCGGCGTATTCTATTTCACCAACAGCTCGATGCTCGTCGAGTTCGGCGTCGTTGCGGCGATCAACGTGATGACGACGTACGCCATCGCGATCATTCTTACGCCGATCATCTTCAGCTACCTGCCGACGCCTAAACAGAAACACTTAAAACATCTCGAAGGCAAACGCATCAACCGCCTCATGGACATCGTCGATCATTGGGTGCACCACCGCCGCCCGGTCATCTACATCTCCATCGCTGTGGCTACGCTCATCGGCGCCTTTGGATTCAAGTTTGTTCGCGTGAACGGTTACGTCGTCGATGATCTTCCGAAGAACGACCCGATCTACACGGACCTGAAATTTTTCGAGCACCATTTCCACGGTGTCGTTCCGTTCGAGCTCGCTATCGAAGTGAAGCAGCAGGTAACGCAGAAGCAGCTCGACAGTCTTTACGCGGATGGCGTGAAGAAGGACAAACATTTCTCGCGCGAAACGCTGATGCGCCATTACACGACGGACACGCTCGGCCCGAAAAACATTTTCGACAAAGTGGACGGTGAAGAAGGCGGCGTGCTGGTGCTGATCGATTCGGCGCAGAATATCGTCATGAGCCGCCCGGAATTTTCGCGTCCCGTTTCACTGGTGGAAGCGGTAAAATTCTGCAACCAGGGCATCTTCCGCGGTAACCCGAAAATGTATCGCCTGCCACCCAACCTGAAAGCGAAGCAGGAGATCGCCACGCGTTTCCAGTCGATGAACGGCGAGAAGAAAATGTCGTCGCTGCGCACGCAGAAGCTGACGGCGTTCATCGATACGAACTTCCGCAACACCCGCGTGAGCTTCCAGATGGCCGACGTCGGTTCCGACAGCGCCAAACGAATTGTAGCATCCATCCAGCCGAAGCTCGATTCACTTTTCCCGAAATCGCATTACAACGTGCAGATGACGGGTTACTCGCGCATGTTCCTGCGCAGCTTCGATTACATGCTGCACCACCTCTTCGTGAGCCTGCTCATCGCGATCGTTTCGATCCTGCTGCTGGGCATGGTGCTCTTCCGCTCGGTGTGGATCATCGTGCTGTCGAAACTCCCGTGCCTCATTCCGCTGGTGATCACCGCCGGCATCATGGGCTACCTCGGCATTCCGTTCAAATCGTCGACGATCCTGATCTTCTCGATCGCGTTCGGTATCACTTCCGACGGCACGATTTACATTCTCACGGAATACCGGCAGCAGCTCCGCAAGCTTTCCGCTTCGCGTGCCCGTGAGGCCGTATCGCGCGCGATCCACGAAACCGGCACCTCGATGGTGTACACGAATACGATCCTCTTCTTCGGCTTTGCGATCTTCATCTTCTCCAGCTTCGGCGGAACGGTGGCGCTCGGCATCCTGCTTTCGATCACGCTGCTGGTTTCGCTCGCGACGAACCTCATTCTTCTGCCCTGCATCCTGCTTTCGCTCGAGAAACGCACTGCTACACGCGCGTTCATGAAAGAGCCGCTGATCGAGATCTACGACGAAGAAGAAGACATCGACGCCGACAAGCTGCAGATCCAGGCCGATCCTTCGAAAGAAGATTAACGAAGAAAAAATACGGGCGTGAATTCCGTGATCATTTAACCACGCAACTTCGCATCACCGCAACACGAACCTTCGCAACACGCAACATCGCAACAATGAAAGGCATCATTCTCGCCGGCGGTTCCGGCACCCGTTTGCACCCGTTGACGCTCGCCGTCAGCAAGCAGCTCATGCCGGTTTACGACAAGCCGATGATCTACTACCCGCTTTCCGTGCTCATGATGGCCGGCATCCGCGAGATCCTGATCATTTCCACGCCCACCGACCTGCCGAATTTCAAACGGCTGCTCGGCGACGGCAAACAGTTCGGTTGCGATTTTTTCTACGAAGAGCAGCCAGTGCCGAATGGTCTCGCGCAGGCTTTCGTGATCGGCGAGAAATTCATCGGCAACGATAAAGTCGCGTTGATCCTCGGCGATAATATTTTTTACGGCGCAGGCCTCGGCGGTTTGCTGCAGGAAAACAACCATCCCGAAGGCGGCGTCGTGTTCGCTTACCACGTTTCCGACCCGGAGCGTTACGGCGTTGTGGAATTCGACGAGACAGGCAAGGTGCTGTCGATCGAAGAAAAACCGAAGCAACCGAAATCGAATTACGCGGTTCCCGGTTTGTATTTCTACGACAACAGCGTGGTGAAGATCGCGAAGGAGCTTAAGCCGAGCGCGCGTGGCGAATACGAGATCACCGACGTCAACAAGAAATACCTCGAGATGGGCAAGCTGAAAGTCGGCATCCTGGCGCGCGGCACCGCGTGGCTCGATACCGGGACGTTCGCTTCATTGCAGCAGGCCGGGCAATTCGTGCAGGTCATCGAAGAGCGGCAGGGACTGAAGATCGGCTGCATCGAAGAAGTGGCGTACCGCATGGGCTTCATCAACGCCGACCAGCTGCACAAGCTGGCGGAACCGTTGCTGAAAAGCGGTTACGGACAGTACCTGCTTCACCTCGTCAACCGATAACCCCTTATGAAAGGCAAGAGTCACAAGAAAGGCGTTCTCGTCACGGGAGGCGCAGGCTTCATCGGCAGCGCACTCGTGGAAAAGCTCGCTTCCGATCCCGGCAATCACATCGTCGTGGTCGACAACCTGCTTACGGGCAGCCTCGCCAAAATACCGACCTCGCCGCACAACAACATCGAGTTCATCAAAGCGGACGTCAACAACTACAACCAGATCACCGACGTGTTCCTGGCGCACCGCTTCGATTGCGTTTTCCATTATGCCGCGGTCGTCGGTGTACAGCGCACGCTCGAACGTCCGCTGCTCGTGCTGAACGACCTGCAGGGCATCCGCACCATTCTCAATCTCTGCGCTACTTCCGGCGTAAAGCGTTTCTTCTTTTCTTCTTCTTCGGAAGTGTACGGCGAACCCGTCGAATATCCGCAGAACGAAGAAACGACGCCGCTGAACTCGCGCCTGCCGTATGCGATCGTGAAGAATGCCGGTGAAGCGTATTTGAAAGCGTATCGCAAAGAATACGGCATGAACTTCACCATCTTCCGTTTCTTCAACACGTACGGCCCGAAACAAAGCCCCGACTTCGTGATCTCGCGCTTCATCCGGGCAGCGCTGAAGAACGAACCGCTGATGATCAACGGCGACGGAAAACAGACGCGCACGTTCTGCTATATCGACGACAACATCGACGCCTGCCTCGCAGCTGCGCAGCAACAAAAATATTTCGACGACGTGATCAACATCGGCAGCGACATCGAAACGTCGATCCTCACGCTGGCGGAAACGATCATCCGGCTGACGAATTCATCTTCGAAAATTGAATTCGCTCCTGCGCTGAAAGAAGGCGACATGACGCGCCGCAAGCCGGACAATTCGAAAATGAAAGAGATGCTTTCGCGCGAGATGGTCCCGCTGGAAGAAGGCATCCGGAAAATCCTCGCCGACACATCCTACATTCTCTGATCGTGAACCCGAAGCAGTACCAGCAGCTGATCGAAGACGCCTTCGCTTCGTTTACGAAAGCGCTTCCCGCGAAGCCTGCCGGTCTTTACGAGCCGATCCGCTACACGTTGGGGCTTTCCGGCAAACGCATGCGGCCGCTGCTCACGCTCATGGGCGCCGGCATTTTTTCCGACGACGTTCGTCCTGCGCTTCCTGCTGCTGCGGGCATCGAGCTGTTTCACAATTTCACGCTGCTCCACGACGACATCATGGACAATGCGCCGCTGCGTCGCGGGAAGCCGAGCGTGCATGCGAAATGGAACAGCAACATCGCCATCCTCAGCGGCGACGCGATGTACACCGAAGCGTTCCGGCAGGTAGCGCTGAGCCCCGCGCACGTATTGCCGCGCGTGCTCGACATCTTCACCCGCACCGCGCTGGAAGTTTGCGAAGGACAGCAGCTCGACATGGATTTCGAAACGCAGCATAACGTCTCGATCGACGCTTACCTCGGCATGATCGGCAAGAAGACGGCCGTGCTGCTGGCGGCAGCGCTGGAGATCGGCGCGCTGTGCGTGGATGCGGATCCTGCAGAAGCGCACAAGCTGTACGAATTCGGATTGCACACCGGCATTGCGTTCCAGTTGCAGGACGATATCCTCGACGTGTACGGCGACGCGGAAAAATTCGGCAAGACCGTCGGTGGCGATATCGTGGCGAATAAGAAAACGTTCCTGCTGCTGAAAGCGCTCGAGCAATCGAACCGTTACCAGAAAGAAGAATTGCAAAACTGGTTGTTCGTTCCTGCTTCCGAATCGAAAGCAAAAGTAGACGGCGTAAAAGCGCTGTACGACACGCTGGAAATCCGCAAAGCCGCAGAAGCAGAGATGCAGCGGCATTATGCGGTGGCGCTGGCTTCGCTGGAAAGCGTAAAGGCCGATGCTACGAAGATCCGCGTGCTGCTGGACTTCACCGACGCGCTGATGAAACGCGAGCAGTAATCCCTTTCTTTTCCCG
>CAMLEF010000105.1 GCA_946478675.1 uncultured Flavobacteriales bacterium
GATCTGTCGAAGTAGCACGTCGCGTCGTGCTACTTCGACCGGCGGACAGAAAGATCTCGACGGACAATATTTCGAAGATCTGTACCAGTCGACGCTCGTCAATGGAAAATGGGGAATGCCGGTGAACCTCGGCAAGCCGATCAACAGCGACGACCACGATGCGACGGCCGGCATTTCTCCCGACGGACAGAAGCTCTACGTGTATCGTCCCGTGCATGGCGGCGATCTTTTCGAATGCGAATTGAAAGGCGACAAATGGACGGAGCCGGAGCGCATGAACAAGAACATCAACTCCGACGGCCACGAATCGTCGGTGTCGCTTTCATTCGACGGCAAGAAGCTGTATTACATCAGCGACAAAGACGGCGGACTCGGCAACCGCGACATCTGGATGTCGACGATGGATGCGAAAGGGAAGTGGGGACAATCCGTGAACGTCGGTGCGCCGATCAATACGATCTACGGCGAAGAAGGCGTGTTCATGCATCCCGACGGAAAAACGATCTACTTCAGCTCGCAGGGCCACAACTCGATGGGCGGCTACGACATTTTCAAAAGCGAATTCAAAGACGGAAAATGGGGCGAGCCGGAAAATCTCGGCTGGCCGATCAACGGTCCGGATGACGACGTGTTCTTCGTTATTTCGGCGAACGGCAAACACGGTTATTACGCGTCGAATAAAAAAGACGGTTACGGCGAAAAAGACATTTACAAAATCACGTTCCTCGGCCCGGAGAAACCGCTTGCGCTGAGCAACGAAGACAACCTGCTGGCGGGCATTGCAGCGCCGGTGAAATCGGTGGAAGCGGCGAAGCCCGTGGAAATTCCGACGGCGCCGGTGACGCTGCTCAAAGGAACGGTGACGGATAAAATTTCCAAAGCACCGCTGGGCGCGCAGATCGAGATCGTCGACAACAGCCTGGGACAGGTCATCGCGACTTTCCCGGCGAACAGCGCAACGGGAAAATTCCTGGTGACGTTGCCTTCGGGCAAGAACTACGGCATCGCGGTGAAGATGGACGGTTATCTTTTCCATTCGGAGAACTTCGACATTCCAACGTCCGGTGGTTACCAGGAAGTCGTCAAGGACGTCGAGCTGGAAAAGATCGCTGTGGGAAGCACGATCGTTTTGCGCAACGTTTTCTTCGACTACAACAAAGCCACGCTGAAACCGGAATCGTCGACGGAGCTCGATCGTCTCGTGAAGATCCTGCAGGATAATCCTTCGATCCGCATCGAACTTTCGGGGCACACGGACAACATCGGCACGGAAGAATACAACCAGAAGCTGTCGGAGAGCCGCGCAAAATCCTGCGTCGATTATCTCGTCAGCAAAGGCATCGCCGCGAGCCGTCTCGAATACAAAGGCTACGGCGAGATGCGCCCGATCGACACGAACGAAACGGATGCAGGCCGCGCGAACAACCGCCGCACGGAATTCAAGATCCTCAGCAAATGATGCCGTCGGATCCGCAGGCGCGTTTGATCTATGAGCAATTGCAGAAAGCGATCGCACGCATGGCGCAGCTTTCGTTTCGTGTGAATGCGGAAACGGGTTACTGCGTGTTCTTCGATATTGCAGGACACGTCAATTCGTACAACCTGCAGCTCGCGAAAAACAAAGAAGATTACAACGCGAACCTGCTGGAGGAAGATGTGGATTGCGTGTACGACCCGGAAGACGGCGGCGATGAAACGCTTTTCTACACGCGCGCGCTGGACAAGACGGAATATCTCTGCACGAGGCTGGAGAAGTATCTGAATGAATTCAGCGGCGGTGGCAGGCCGGTGTAGGAATTCAAAAATTGAAGATTTAAAATTCAACTATTCTTTAGAGAGCGAATTGCCTGTTCTGATCGTAAAAAGTAAACCTCGAAGGTTTCCAAAAACCTTCGAGGTTTACTTTTTACTTTTTTTGACCTTTGTAACGTGAGCAAAGATTTCTTCAACCGGAAGATCATCACTACTTCGGACGGCAGCGCTTCCATTTACCTGCCGGATTTCGACGAGCATTATCATTCCGTGCATGGAGCGGTGCAGGAATCGAAGCATGTGTTTATGAAAATGGGGTGGGAGCCGCTGGCGGATCGCAGTAACGTTTCTGTTCTTGAAATTGGTTTCGGCACGGGATTGAATGCGTTGCTGGTACTCGAAGAATGCCTGCGTCATCCGGAAGTAAGCGTGAACTACACTTCGCTGGAAGCTTACCCGGTCAAGATGGAAGACGCGGCGAAGCTGAATTACACGGAGCAGTTCCGCAATGAATTTCTGAAGCTGCACGAAGCGGAATGGAATATGCCCGTGTCGATCACAAAAAACTTCTCGCTCGAAAAGCTGCAAACAACGCTGCAGGATTTTTCTCCGCAGGAAAACAGCTTCGATCTCGTTTTCTTCGACGCCTTCGCTCCGCGTGTGCAGCCGGAATTGTGGACGGAAGAAGTTTTTCGCAAGATGTTTTTCGCGATGAAGCCCGGCAGTATTCTCGTTACATATTGCTCGAAAGGAGACGTACGCCGCGCGATGATCGCTGCCGGATTATCCGTGGAAAAACTGCCGGGGCCCCCGGGAAAAAGAGAAATGCTTCGCGCGACGAAAAGCTAAGCTTCATCGACGGCAGCAGCCCGAAGCAGCGTGACCACTTCTTCGTCTTCCACCTGCCGGAAATCGGAATAAAACGCGCCCACGCCCGGGAAATAATCAGGCTCCAGCAGGCAAACGAATTCATCACATTCCTTTCGGATCATATCGGCGCTGCGGCCCGGCGCGACGGGAACAGCCACGATTATTTTTGCCGGATTTTGTTTTCGCAGCATGCGCAGGAGAATGAGCAGCGTGTTGCCCGTCGCAATGCCGTCATCGACGAGCAGCACCGTTTTTCCTTTCAGCTCAGGCGATGTACGGTTGCCCCTGTACAGCTTTGCGCGTTCGTTCAGCAGCGCCCGGATCTCCGCCGTTTTTTCGTCGACGTAGCTGCGCGAAACGGCCGTGTGCTCATCGACGATCACGCTGTCCGGCGAAACCGCTCCGATTGCAAATTCGGGATTGGACGGGTGCCCGATTTTTTTCGACAGCAAAATGTCGAGCGGCAATTTCAATGCGCGTGCGATCTCCGCTCCAACCGGCACGCCGCCTCTCGGAATGGCCATCACGATACTGTCGGTGCCGCGAAAATGTTCCAGCTTTTTTGCCAGCAATTTTCCCGCTTCGGCGCGATTTTCAAATTGATCGGACATTTTATTCTTCGGTTCCAGGTTCAGGTTCCGGCTCCTCAGGAACGAGTGGTTTTTCCGGCGGCAGGACCGGCTGCTCTTTTTCCGGCGACGGAATGATTTCCGGCGGAACCTCCGGTTGTTCTTTTTCGGGTGAAGGCACAAGCTCCGGCGGCGTCACCGGGATCTCCGGAACGGGCTTCGGCTGCTGTTGATGCGGATGGTTTTTCATTGCTGGACCAATTCTTTTTTGGAGTTCTTGCGGGTGAGCCGCTTCAGCTCCTCCCATGATCATGTATTGAGAATATCATCGGGCGTGCACCAGGCGCGGCGCGCAATCGCCACACCGGGCTCCATGAAACTGAATTGCGAAAGCTGGTGACTGTCGGTGCTGATGACGAGCTTCACGCCCTGCTCGCGGGCCTGCTTTGCCAATTGATCGTTCAGGTCCATGCGGTCGGGCTGCGCGTTGATTTCAAGCGCGGTTCCTGTTTGTTTCGCCGCGCGGATCACTTCATTCATGTCCGCTTTGTACGCCTCGCGTTTGCCGATCAGGCGCCCGGTCGGATGACCGATGCAGCGTACCAGCGGATGTTCGCAGGCGCGGATGAGCCGGTCCGTATTGTCTGCACTGAAATTGTTGTGGATCGCCGCCGTCACCCAATCGAGCTGCTCCAGGATTTCGTCGGAAAAATCGAGGCGGCCATTGCGTAAGATGTCGACTTCGATTCCTGTTTTGATAAAGTTCCGGCCCAGCTTACGATTGATCGCCGCAATTTCTTTCAGCTGCTTCAGCAAATCTTTTTCATCGAGCCCATGCGCGATCCGCGACGACCGGGAATGATCCGTGACTACGATGTAGTCATAATTGAAATTTGCCGCGACGTACTGCGCGATTTCCTCAATGGAAGAAAGCCCGTCGCTCCAGGTGCTGTGCAATTGCAGGTCGCCGCGAATGTCGTTCATGGAAACGAGCGCGGGAATTTTATGCCGGGCCGCGAGTTCGATCTCTCCTGCATCTTCCCGCATTTCAGGAGGTATGTAGGAAAGGCCGAGCTTGCCGTATAGTTCTTCTTCTGTTTTGCCCGCGATGCGTTTTTCGGATTTTGTTACGAACAATCCATACTCGTTGATCTTATAACCTTTTTCCTTGCCGATGGTCCGCAGGTGAATGTTGTGCTCTTTCGATCCCGTGAAATACAGCAGCGCCGATCCCCATTCGTCTTCGTCGACCAGCCGAAGGTCCGCCTGTTTTCCCGATGCGGCATGAATGATGGCGGCGCGCGTTTCTCCTTTGGCCGTTACCTGCGCAGCAAATTGCGGCGACGTAAAGTGGGCGACTATTTTCCTGCGGAATTTTTTTTCGCAGGCAACCAGCACGTCGATGTCGCCGATGGTGTCTTTTTTCCGGCGAAGGCTTCCGGCAAGTTCTGCCTGCTTTACTTCCGGCAGTTGCCTGAGCCATGCGAGTATTTCCCGCCCGGCCTCCAGCGCATCCCACAACAGCATGCGCTCCTCGACGGTCTTGTGCAATTTCAATCCGCGAAGCATGCTTTCCACTTTCTTTGTGCCGAATCCTTTCAGCTTCGCCACCTTTCCTTCCTGCAACGCGCGCACGAGGTCCTCTTTCTTTTCCACTTTCAACGTGCGATGAATTTTCTGCAGCGACTTCGGCCCGAACCCGCGGATGTCCATCATGTCCATGATTCCGTGCGGCACTTTCTTTTTCAGCTCCTCGTACTGCTTCACTTTCCCGGAAGCAACGAACTCCGTTATCTTTTCCGCGATGCTTTCCCCGATGCCGGGCAATTCCTGCAACGTTTCGTTCCGGATATATGACTGCACGTCCTCCGTTAAACCGGAAATCATTCGCGCTGCTTTCTGGTAAGCGATGGCGCGGAACCGGTCGCCGAGGTAACGGTAGATCGCTGCCATATCCGTGAAGATCGCCGCCAGCGGTTTGTTATGGAGTTTTTCGGGCAATGAGAATTGTTTGATGGTAACAAAACTATTTTGCCTTGCTGTCGTCCGCAGGCGTTTTGCTCATGGGCCGAAATGATCCTCGTCACTTCGATCGCGAATCGCGCAATTGACCGTTTCCGCTTCCTGGCGTAAAAAAGATCACGCCTTCTTTTGATGAATTTCATGTTTTACCGGGACAGACGAGCCTATGTTTGCTGCGTTCTCTTCCCGGATTGCCCGGAGGAGCAGGCCGGCAGACGCTACCGCTTTAACAAGCGCGAATCCTGCACGTACGGAACACAGCAGCAGCTGCGATCTCCTGTCCTTGGGCCTGCGAAGAGAAAAGCGAAAGGCAGAATAACCGCTGTAAAATGCACTAAACTGCCGATTACGCGGGGATGGTTCCGGTAAGCTGGCCATCCCCGTTTTTTTGAATCCCCAAAGAGCAAAAGAATTCGGAAGATAAAATTTGCACCGCTTCTTAATGCTGGGTAAATAAGTTTTCATGAAGATGAACACTGCAACTATAACTACACGGATCGATTGCACACACCCGTGCAGTTTTCCTCAATCGCCCCAGGGATAGGTTTCCGGCATCTGGTGCCCGTCGGGAAGAATATGCAGCGGGTGCAGCGCGGTTGTTTCATCGAAAAACACAAACGCTTCGTATCGATGCGGGATGATGCTGGGAACATAATTTCCCCACTGTTCGATTTCCGGGTTGTACACGACACCGATTGCGCGATGGCCGATCGGGTGATTGAAAAGTTTGCTGCGCAGCAGGTCGTGGCAAAGCAGCAGCTTCGGGTAAGCACCGGCTTCGTGCAATAAACCTTCCCACGTATAACCCGGCGCCGGCGGTAACGGCAATCGCCTCATCGTATCGTTCCATTCGCGGCCGGCAATCACCGACCCTTTGTACGAGCCGAAGCCCACACGCACCACGCCGTCTGCATCGTATGCTTCCTTGACAAGCTGCCCGATGTTGATCATGCCCTGTCGCGACATCTGCGTGGCCCGCGCATCACCGATGTGCGTGTTGTGTTCCCAGATGATGACTTTGGAAAGCGGCCCGTGAAAATCGACGAGGCGATGCAGCGTTTCAGACATGTGCCGGTCGCGGATGTTCCAGGAATCGGGACCGGCTTTGATCATGGCGCGGTAATAACGTTCTGCATTAACCGCTACATGCGCATTCTGCCCGACGCTGAGCACCGCTTCGTGATCGGTGTTGTAATAGGGAAGACGCTTGCGGATGTTGGCGAGCAACTGAATGACTTCTTCTTCGCAGGAAACGGGCAACGTGTAGGCGGCCTGCGCATAAGAACTTCCTTCTTCGTGGTAAGGCTCGAAACATTCCGCCACTCTTTCCACCGCGCGGAACATCGCAGGATCTTTTTGACGCATGTATTCCCGGATGAATGCAAACGATTCCCAAAGACTGTAAACATCGAGGCCGTAAAATCCGACGCGGCGATGATGCGGCAGCGGCTGGTTGTGCGCATGCAACCATTCGGCGAGCGCCACCGTTTCCCAGTTCGCCCACATCCACGTTGGCCAGCGATTGAATGCCTTCAGCACTTCCTTCGCGTTTTTGCCGGCGTCCGGATAACCTTTCACGTAACGGTTCAGGCTGTAGCAATCGGGCCAGTCGCCTTCCACCGCGAGGAATGAAAAATTCTTTTCCGCGATCAGCCGTTTGGTAATGCGCGTGCGCCAGGTGTAATATTCATGCGTTCCATGCGACGCTTCTCCCAGCAGCACAAACCGCGAATCGCCGATCAGGTTGATCAGCGGATCGAGATCAGCGGAAGTGTGTATCGGGAATTCAACTTCCCTGACCACGTCGATTGCCGATCGTGTTTCGGAGTTATGGTGCGTTTTCATCCTGGTAAAAAAAGAAGTTGGGAATGATCCGTTGCAGGATTTCCTTCGTGCGTGCACTTATTGAAAGCAAAGCTGGCTACAAAGTGACGTGCCGTTCAATGGCACACGTCCCGGAAATGCTTGATCTTCATCAATAGTCCGGGGTTTATATACATATTGATTATTTAGTTTAAATAATTATTTGTTTTAATTAGTATCCAATACACCTTGCGCGATGTGAGTTTTGGTTGTATCTTTTCCAAGAAAAGAAGTGATTAAGATCATACAGAGTCATGATGAATTACCACAATTGAGAATTCTCATGGATATTAATTTCGTTTATCAAGAAGGAGGGACGTAAGCTTACCCGGGCATCCTACGTTGACAGATTATTTCCCTCACGGCTTTAATTCCCCCCATATTAGTGCCGGAAGACAGTTTTGTTTCACTACAAAAAAACTCTTCCATGAGCGACAAGGTCCTGATTATTGAAGACAACCAGGAGTTGCGTGAAAACGCTGCTGAGCTCCTTCAGCTTTCTGGTTATGAAGTGCAGGTGGCAGCCAACGGTCGCGAAGGCCTGATGCAATTAAGAAAAAGCCAGGCCGACCTGATCCTTTGCGACATTATGATGCCGGAGCTGGATGGATTCGGCGTACTGCGGGCGATCCGCAACATTCCCGAGCTCGTAGGCATACCGCTTGTCTTTATGACTTCCAAAGCGGAACGATCGGATTTCAGGAAAGGAATGGATCTCGGCGCAGATGATTATCTCATCAAACCGTTCTCCGGGGACGAGCTGTTGCGGGTAGTGCATGCACGACTGGAACGAAGCCGTTTGTTGCAGCAAAAAATAATTGCGGTGAACGATGACCTCGACGCCCTGATGAAAAGCGCGCAGGACATTCTCAACTCTTCGCTGTTTTCCAGTCATCGCGAGACCAAGCGTTTCCGGAAGCGGGATAACATCTATATGGAAGGCGATACCGGCACGTATTTGTATTATGTAATTTCAGGTAAAGTAAAAACCTACCGCGCCAATTCGGAAGGAAAAGAATACATGACCGGCCTGTACCTCGGCGGCGATTTCTTCGGCCACTTCGCGATCATCCATGATACGAGCCGTCGCGAATCGGCCGTCGCGCTGGAAGATTCTGAGATGGCATTATTTCCGAAACAGGAATTTCAACGCTGGCTGGCTTCCGACAAATCGTTTTCACTGCAGTTTATCGTCTCGGTGATGAAGAGCCTGGACGAAGCGGAACAGCGGATGCTGAAGCTGGCGTATGATTCGACACGAAGCCGGGTAGCGGAAGCCCTGCTCTTCCTGTTCCGGAAATACCGCGCCAAGGACGGCGATACGATCCCGCTGAGCCGCGAGAATCTTTCGGCGCTTGCCGGCATCTCTCCTGAATCCGCAAGCCGCAATCTCAGCGATTTCCGCGATGAAGGCGTCATCGAAACGTATCATGGCTCCGTCAAGCTCTGCAGCATCTACAAGCTGGAACACCTGCGCTACTGAAAATAAAAACCCGGATCAGCTCCGGGCTTTTATTTCTTAATACGATTCTCACAGCGCATACACTTCAGTTTGGATCTCCAGCCTGTTGTCGACGGCGCGGACTCCGGGAGCCAGCCACGCGGCGCGTTCTGCGTCTTGTTTCTCCTGGTACGAGCGGACCTTGCCTTTGAGCGTTACTTTGTCGCCCGAGGTTTCGATGACGATCTTTTCCGCATCGACCGTAGCGCTGCGGTGAAACGCGCGGTTGATCTGGAACTTGATGTCTTTCGCTTCGATCACGGGAGCGATAATGATGTTGTTGATCACGCCTTTCACACCGGTGAGGTTTTCTACGGCATCGCGCGCGACGGTCTTCTGGAAATCCCATTCCACTTTTCCGTCGAGCGTCACCCAGCCGTCTTCCACTTTGATGTGGATCTTGTCTTCCTGGATAGCGGTGTGCCATTTCAGCGCATTCAACACGGCCGCGGCAAGATCGGAATCGCTTTTCCGGCTGTTCGGCAAAAGTCGGATGCTGAGTTCCTCCGCCACAGCGCGAACGCCCTGGATATTTTTCGCCGCGTTTTCCGCCGCAATTTTTTTCGAATAAGAATCGACAGTGCCGTACAGCGTCACCACGCCGTCTTTTGCGGACACGCCGATCTCGCTGGCTTTGAGAAAAGGCTGCCACTTCAATTCATCCATGACATCCTGCTGGATTTGTGCATCGGTTTTCATGTTCTTTTTTGTTTTGGTTTTAGAACAAAGAAATACCGAAACGCACCCCGCTGCGAAGGCATCCGTCAATGGCAGGAGTGATTGTTGGCAGGCGATTGAAAATTCAATGATTCAAACATTCAACTATTCTTTTCATCGCCATCTCATCAGGGTTGCATCCGCAACGTCAGGTAGCGTTCTGCTCGAAAACATTCCTGGTACGGTGTAAAATCAAAATGATCTTTTACCAGCTGTTGTTCCAATTGCTCCGGTTGCAGCCAAATGATTTTTCCGCTGGACAAAAGAATGCCGTAAGCGGAAACGACACGCGTGTAATTCATGAACGGCGCGGGCAAATATGAATTGCGAACGGATGAAGCAGGCGAGGGGATCCACTTCTCGAGGATTACGAATGAAACTGGCTGGTTATAAAGTCGGATTGGAGCATAAATGAATGTTCCTGGGTTGTAAGGGTCTTCAAGAGTATTGGTGCTATCCCAGCTGAGGAACGATTCATTGATCTGTTGCATTGTAAGTTTCTTGTCGAGCGAAGAATTGCAGTAAGCGTTGATCTGTCCGGAAAGCAATTCGTCCTCGCCCTGTTTCGCGAGATGCCGGTAATCTGCTTGCGGGAGATATTCATTCGAATCATTGATGAAACGGACCACACGTACGATCGTGTCTCCGTTAACTTTTCCGCCGAGGATCGCAGCCAATTGATCGCGACAAATCTGTTTTGTGCGATCGACCTCCTGCGGCGACAACACTTTCGGATAATCGCATAGTGGTAAAGTGGCGAGCAATCGTTTCGCAGGAATGTAGGTTCCGGGATTATTGGGATCCTCCATCGTCACGTGCAGGTAAGGGTTCAGCGCCATCACGCTGACGGTATCCGCATTCCTGTTTTCGCGAAGGATCAAATGAAATTCTCCGGTGCCGCTGTGCGATGGAAAAGAATCCTTGATGCAGTATTTCCATTCGGCAAGCGACATTCGCACCCGGAATTCAATGTCCAGCGAAGGATTGTCGTAAACCCGCACGTTGCCGGAATCCGCCGCATGCCAGACGCGGTTTTCCATTCGCAGAAGAAATGCTCTGTCGCAGGTATCGGTGATCGTGCGGTTGAATTCGCTGAAGTAATAACCGGAACGCTGGGCCTGCGCGTTAAGCAACAGCAGAAGCGAACCGAAGAGCAGTAAAAGCCGTTTCATACCAGCTTAATCCGTTGGAGGACGAAAAGTAACCCGGCGTATTGAAAAATTCGAGCAATTCCCCGATTGTTTAGATGTAGTTGAACCATTAGCAATCTCATGCAACAAGTTCCCGACTACGCTCGAACAACGGAATAAAAAAACGCTCCCCGTGAAGAGAGCGTTTTCTTTTTTATCGCGAACTACCATTAGTAGTTGCCTTTGTATTTGATCGCTTTGTCCAGCTTCTTCAGCGCGGTGATGTAAGCGCCGATACGCATGCTGGTCTTGAACTGCTGGGCGTTGTACCAAACATTCTCGAAAGCAGCCGACATCGAGGTGTCGTGCTTTGCGTTGACTTCGTCTTCCGTCCAGTAGTGGCCGTATTTGTTCTGTACCCATTCGAAGTAAGAAACCGTAACGCCGCCGCCGTTCGCGAGAACGTCCGGAACAACTACGATGCCTTTGTCGTTGAGGATCTGGTCAGCGCTGGCTTCCGTCGGGCCGTTTGCGCCTTCGACGATGAGCTTCGCTTTGATGTCGTTGGCGTTCGCAGCGGTGATCACACCCTGGATAGCTGCCGGCACGAGCAGGTCGACACTTGCGGTGAGCAGGTCGTTGTTGGAGATCTCGTCTCCGCCTTTGAAGCCTTTCAGGATGTTGCCGTTTTCTGCGGCGAACTTCAGCGCTGCGTCGATGTTGATGCCGTTCGCATTGTAGAATGCTGCGGTATGGTCGGAGATCGCAACGATCTTGATGTTTTTGGAAGCGAGGAGACGCGCGGCATGCGAACCGACGTTGCCGAAGCCTTGTACAGCTGCGGTCGCCGTCTTGTGGTTGATGCCGACTTTCTTCATCGCAGCGAGGGAAGCGACCATTACGCCGCGGCCGGTTGCTGCTTCACGTCCTTTGGAAGCGCCAAGCGTGATCGGTTTGCCGGTTACAACTCCGGGGCAATCTTCGCCTTTGATGCGGTTGAACTCGTCGAGGAGCCACGCCATTTCACGTTTGCCGGTGCCCATGTCGGGAGCCGGAACGTCTTTGTTTTCGCCGAAGATATCGGCCATGGCGCGGGTATAAGCACGGGTGAGGCGCTCGAGTTCGCCTACCGACATTTTGCGGGGATCGCATTTGATGCCGCCTTTACCGCCGCCGTAGGGCAGGTTGGCGATTGCGCACTTCACGGTCATCCATGCGGCGAGCGCACGAACTTCATCCGAATTCACGTCCATCGCATAACGGATGCCGCCTTTCGAGGGGCCGAGGTGCGTGGAGTGTACGGTGCGGTAACCTTCAAATACTTTGACCGAGCCATCGTCCATTTTGATGGGAAGGCTCACGGCTACTTCCTTTTTGGGGTGACGGAGGATCTCCGCAACTTCCGGTGATAATCCGAATAATTCTGCGGCTTTGTCGAGGCGGGCGAGGACGGCGTCGAACATACTGTCATGCTGCACCTGTCCGTTTGCATTAGAGGTTTCTGCTGCCTTCTTAGTGGTCGTAGCCATAGCTATTTTTTAGATGAGACAATTGGGTGATTCGGGGGACGAATTTAAGGGTTTTTGCGGAAAACAGCTCCTTTCCTGAGCAGTATCACCTTCGCCACGGCATAGTGGAAATCGTTGCTTTTTAGGCCTTAATGCGTCGTTACGATTTGTTCGTCGTCCCGCAAATGGATTTCAAAGAAGAGGAATTACCGGAAGATTTTTCACGAAGAGGAAAGCGTTGCATGAAAATGAAACCGCAAAGACGCAAAGTGCGCAAAGTTTTCCTTCGCGTCTTTGCGTCCTTATAGAGAACGAATCGTTGAGTATTATCCATTGAACATTTGGCATTGTGCGTTCAAAAAATGTTCAATGCCAAACGCCCAATGTTCAATATTCAATTTGTAATTCGCTACTTCCCGATCTTCTTGAACAAATCCTCCTGGAACGTCGGGCCG
>CAMLEF010000106.1 GCA_946478675.1 uncultured Flavobacteriales bacterium
AGATTTTGCGCGCGTGCGTTCGTCGTGCCGAGCAGCGCAGCGAGGCTCGATGATGCCGAGAATGCGCGCGACGTTTGCGCGCTTTCCTGCTGGGCCGAACTTGTGGATTCGATGATATTGATGGTGACGAGATCGCCGATGCTCACGGGACAATTGAATTTGACGCTGTCGATGGAAGCGGTGACGCAGATCTTTTCCGCGTGGCGTTGCGCGCAGATGGCGGCGGCAATGTCCATCCACTGCAGCATGCGCCCGCCCTGCAGGATGCCCATCGGGTTGGTGTCGTTCGGACAAACGACTTCGGTCTTCGTGGTCAGCGACAAAGCCGGTGATTTTCCGGGCGTGGCTTTTTTGCGGTTTGTGTTCTTCCTCATAGTTCTTCTCCTTCCGTGCAATGAATTTTGCGTCATGGGTAATTTTCTTTTCAGCTTTGCCTGGCTCATCGTAGCGCTGCTTTTCGGCAGGGGCATCACCTCACTTGGTTTCTCCTCCAATCCTTCGCGGATCGGGCTCGGCCTGCTGCTCGTTTCTTTCTGTTGCGGCGTGGCTTTGCTGCTCTACGCGATAACGGTTTGCTGAACGGCAATGCAGCAGGAAAACCGAATTGGCGAACAGCAGGAATGCGCCGGCCTGGTGGATCGCCGCTAACGGCACGGGCACGCCGGTAACGAGCGTCGCTACGCCGAGGCTGAATTGCGCCGCCACCAGCACGCACAGGACGTTGACGCCTGCTTTAATTTCTTTGCTCACGTTCGCGCGCCGCACCAGGATAAAAAGCCGCGTCGCATGAATGACGATGAGCAGCGCCAGGACACGATGCACAAACTGCACGCCCGCACCATTCTCGAGGAGATTTCTCCAGAACGGTTGCATCCGGTAAGCTTCGGGCGCGATCCAGCGATTGTCCATGCGCGGGAAGGTATTGAAGACCAAACCGGCTTTCAAACCTGCAACAAGCCCGCCATAAATCACCTGCACGACGACGAGCACGAGCTGTGTGCGCAACGGCAGCCGGGCATCACCGGGTTGCGTGCTTTTCTTTTCGCGCAGCAGATCAAGCACCGACCAGAAAAGCAAACCGAAAATCGTGAAGGCGGTCGCGAGGTGCAGCGCCAGCAGGTACGGACTGACGTGCGGTAAACGGCTCAGCCCGCTTTTCACCATCCACCAGCCGAACAGTCCTTGCGTGAGGCCGAGCGCAGCAATGAAGATCACCCGCCTGAGCAGCCACGAGGGCATCCAGCGCGCGAGAAGAAAAAACAAAAACGGAAGCACGAAGATCCAGCCGATCGTGCGCGCCAGTGTGCGGTGAATGAATTCCCACCAGAAGATCTGCTTGAAATCGCCGAGCGAAAAATGATGATTGACGAGGAGAAACTCGGGGCTTTTACGATAAGCGTCGAAGAGTTCCATCCATCGCGCTTCGCTCAGCGGCGGAAAACGCCCGATGAAATTCCACTGCACCATGGAAAGCCCGGAATGCGTCAGCCGCGTAATGCCGCCGATGAGCACCATGAAAAATACCAGCACGCAACCGACCAACAGCCAGGTGAGCATCAAGCGGCGTTTACGACCCATGTAACAAATTTCATTGTGCGTTACCGTTATAAAAATGACCTGCGTCACATTTCATAACGGCACATCTTGCGCATCACATCAATTCCTGCCCGCGGTCAATCATTCTTTTCTATGATTTGCATCATTATCGTCCGGAGCGATCAACCGTTCCTTTGTACCGCTATGTTACGCGCAAAAACATTACTGCTTCTCCTGCTGGCCGGCGGATTTCTCCTCCAGCAGCTGATCCCCTGCGCAACGGTGGCGGATTATTTTGCCAATAGAAAATACATCGCAAGCGTGCTGTGTGAAAACCGCAATCATCCCGAGCGGCATTGCAACGGCAAATGCCATCTCCGCAAACAGCTGGCGCGTACGGCAGATAAGCAAAACGAAAAGCAGCGTTCCGACGAAGCTTCTTTTGTATGGGAGCATCATTCCATTGTTGCGCACATTCGCAGCTTCTCTACGGCGACAGTGCTGTTTGCATTCGCTCCGCAAAACGAGGGACAGGATTGGTTTTCCGCTTTGCTGCGGCCGCCTTGTAACGTGTGACTCTTCCGCTGAATCAACGAAGTCACATTTTACAACTCTCCAAAATGAAAAAGCTATTCTTATTTCCTGCCGCAGCGTTACTGCTGATGCTGTCCGGCAACTTCACCCCGTTGCGCGCCTGTGATTTTTGCGGCGCCTTCATGGGCGTTACGCCTTTCGACAATCAAAGCTCCATCGGTTTTTCGCACCGTTACCGCGTCTTCAACGGATACCCGTCGATGGATCAAACTTCTTCCCTGTTCCCTTCGGGCGCTTATCGTGTTTCGCCGGCGTATTCTGCGCTTCACGGCATGGAACACGATTCCGCGCACCAGATGCTGCATTCGGATTTCGAATCGTACAAGATCTACGAGATGAAAGGCCGCTGGTTCATTCATCCGCGCGTGGAGCTCAATTTCATTCTCCCGTTTATTGCCAACCGTTCGAGAAACGGCGATGAGTCGATGCGCGTTTCCGGTCTCGGCGACATGACGTTCTTCGCCGGCTGGCACGTGCTGGAACGGCTCGAAGGCCACGTGGTGCGCACGCGGCTGATCGTCGGCGCAGGCGTCAAAGTGCCCACGGGAAAATGCGACCGCACGATGGACGACGGTGACCGCATCAATCTCATGATGCAGCCCGGCACCGGCAGCACCGACGGTTTCGCGTATGCGACGTACACGGCTGCGGCCGGCAAGCTGCGCTGGGGAATTACTTCGCTCGCGAAATTGAACGGAACGAATAAATACGACGAGCAGGTAGCCGCGTCAACAGTGAACAATGCGTTTGTCTCGTTGCAATACGAAACGTGCGGCTGGATGTTTCTGCCGCAGGCGCAGGTGTACCAGGAATACACGAAAGGCATTTACAACGGAGCCGGGCTCGTGGAAGGCACGGGCATGAACATGGTGCTTGCAGGGCCCGGTGTAGAAATTTACAGGAACCGCTTAGGCTGTTCGCTCGGCGCGCAATTCCCGGTCTGGCAAAAAACGGACGAGATGAATATGAAAAGCGCAGGCCGGTTGATCATCGGCGTAAGCTACAGCTTCAACCAGCAGAAGTATTTGCTGAATTAAGAATCGATTTGTTGTTTGTGGTTAAAACGCAGCGAGCGGGGATTTCGGTTCCCGCTCGCTGTCATTTTTTAGCAGAAGAAGTTGCTATAGTTTTCGGATAAACTTCTGCAGTAATTATGACGCTGAGGATGGACCTGATTCATTATCCATCAACAACCATTATAGTAGCGAGAAAATAAAGTTTAGAAACGCAGCGGGCGGAAATCGAAATCCCCGCCCGCTGTCATTTTTTCATTAACCGCATTTGGAATGTCCGCAGCTTTTGCATTTGAGACATCCTTCTTCGTAGATCAATCCGTCGGGGTCGCCGCAGGATGAACACTTGCGATCGCCGGCGGCGGTTCCGTCGGGAATGTATTTCTTCAGCGCACGGGCGACGCCGTTTTTCCAGGTGTTGATGTTGTCGTTGTAGAGATTGAGATTGGAAACGACATCCGTCACGTGCTGCAGCGGCATTCCGTGGCGGAGCACGCCGGAGATCAGCTTCGCGTAATTCCAGAATTCCGGGTTGAAGCAGCGTGATAATCCTTCGATCGTCACTTTGTATCCGTCGCGATCGACGTAACGGAAATCGTAACGCTTCCCGCCGTCTTCCGCGCGGCTCTTGATCACCCAGCCCTGCGTGACGCGCTCGGGAACAATGAACGCTTCATCGGCGCGGCCGGTGAAGATCTCGTACGGCTTGTTATCCAGCAGGCCGACTACCGCGATCCATTTCTCTTCGCCATTGAGGAAACGCACGACATCTGCGTCAAGAATCGCAGGACGTTTCGGCGGACGCTGCGTGGCGCTGGTTTCTTTTTTCGTTTCGGTCGTCGACACGAGCACACCCGAACGCGAGCCGTCGCGGTACACGGTAATTCCTTTCAGGCCGTGCTTCCACGCCTGGAAATAAATTTCGCTGACGTCTTCCATGCTTACCGTCGACGGAAGATTGATCGTGGAGCTGATGGAATGCGTCGTATACTTCTGCACGACGGACTGCAACTGCACGCGTTTCAGCCAATCAATTTCCGGCGCCGTCGAGCCTGCCCACGGACTGCGCTGCTCATCGGTTTTGCCGGTGACCTCCATCCACTCTTTCAGCTTCGGATGGTAGATGGTGAATTCCTGCCACGCGTCACCGCTGTCGTCCACGAAGTCGATGCGCGCCGTGGGATCATCGCGATTGACTTTGCGGCGGCGTTTGTACGAAAGCATGAACACGGGCTCGATGCCGGAAGAAGTTTGCGCGAGAATGCTGAGCGTTCCCGTCGGCGCAACGGTGCTGAGCGAAATATTTCTTCGGCCGGCTTTCATCATGCGCTTGTACACATCGGGCAATTCCGTTTTCATCATCTGGATGAATTCGGATTGTTCTTCGATGGCCGGATCAAAAGCTTCGAATGCGCCGCGCTCCAGCGCCATGTCGATCGAGCTGTCGAACTCCGCGCGGCATTTCACTTTCATCATCTCTTCGGTAAACTTCAGCGCCTTCTCCGAATCGAACGCAATTCCCATCGCAGCGAGCATGTCGGCCAGCGCGGTAAAACCAAGACCGGTGCGGCGTCCTTTTTTACCGGCGTCGTACAACATCCGCCAGGTTTCTTCTTCGACGCGCTTGATGTGCGCAGGCTCTTTATCCGACGCTACTTTCCCGAGAATGCGTTCGACCGCTTCCAGTTCGAGGTCGACGAGATCGTCCATCAATCGTTGCGCTTCGTAGGTAACGCGATAAAAACGTTCGCCGTCGAAACGCGCTTCGGAAGTGTACGGATCATTGACGAAGCTCAGCAGGTTGAGCGCAATGAGGCGGCAGCTGTCACCACCCTGCATCGCGATCTCCGAACAGGGATTCGTCGATACGTTGCGGAAGCCGGGATACACGGACGACGTGGAATAATAATGCTGGCGGTCCCAATAAATAATGCCCGGCTCGGCGGTGGTGTGCGCGCATTTGATGATCGTGTTCCAGAGCGCACGTGCGTCGACTGTCTTTTCAATCACGGGCTTTTTCGAATCGATCGGCCAGCGCTGGCGGAAATCCGTACCGTTCGCAACGGCCTGCATGAATTCGTCGGAGATGCGCACGGAAATATTTGCGCCGGTGACTTTCGAAAGATCCTGCTTGCTGAGAATAAAAGCTTCCGCATCGGGATGCGCAATATCGATGGTGATCATCAGCGCGCCGCGACGGCCGTTCTGCGCCACTTCGCGCGTGGTGTTCGAAAAACGTTCCATGAACGATGCCGCGCCGGTCGTAGTGCCCGCAGCATTCGACACCGGCATTCCCGAAGGGCGCAACGTGGAAAGATCGATGCCGACGCCGCAACGACGCTTGAAGAGCTGCGCCATCTGCTCATCGGTATAAAATATTCCGCCGTAAGAATCGTAGATCTCCGGCAGCACGATGCAATTCGACAGCGACGCGATCACGTGCGGATGCCCGAGCGTGGCCATGACGCTTCCCTGCGGAATTACATAGCGAAAACGGTCGAACAATTGAAAGATGCGCTGCTCATCGAGCGGCTTGCGTTCTTTGCCGTAGTTGGAAAGGAGGTCTTCCTGCGGCGCGGCTTTGCCGTATTTCTTTTCGATGCGCGCAAACTCGGTTGCCATGCGGTGATGCATTTCTTCCGGGGAACGCTCGAGGAATGTTCCGTCGGCGGCGCGCATCGCGTATTTATTCAGCCAGGTGGTTGCTGCCAGCTCGTCGCCTCCGAAATAAGCGATCGCTGATTCAAGCGCTTCGGAACGTGTATAGGTTTTCGCCGGGGGCTTTTGTTGCGGCGTTTTTTTCAGGACAGATGTTTTCATAGGAATAATTTTTTCTGAAGCGCAATTTAGAGGGCGTACCCGCTGCGTGGCCCGCATTTTTATGCACAACGTTTTTCAATTTTCAACACCATGCAAAAAGCATGATCTATCTCATACGATTATGTACCACGGCTCACATTTTAGCAATGAAAAAATACAGTAACGCCAACGTGACGCCGCCGATTCTTTTCTTTCATAAAAATCAAAAGGAATCACGCGCCGCGCCGCTCATCATGTCCGGGTGCCATTCCGGATCGAAGATTACATTCAGCTTCACTTCGACCGCTCCGAAAAATTCTTTCATGCGGCTGTTGATGTCTTCCGTGATCGCTTCGCCGAGCGGACACGCCGGAGTCGAATACGTGAGATCGATTGTCACCGACGCTTCCTGTATGGTAATGCCGTACACCAATCCCATGTCCACGATATTGACCGCGGTCTCCGGATCGAACACCCAGCGCAGCACGGCAGCAACAGCAGGAACCGTCAGCTTATTTTTCAGCGCGCTCAAGAGGAGAAAATTTTTGCGGGCGTAACATATAGAGCAAGCTGCACAAATACAGCAGCGAGGCGACCATGAGCAACACGGCAGCAACCTTCACGATGATCGCGCGGGAACAGGCGCTTCCTGCGACCAACAGCAGCAGCCCGGCGTTCCAGGTCCATTGCGTTGCCGCGGCCATCACCGGCGAATACAGGTCACGCGGCATCCACTTGGCCGGCAGACGATATTTCGATTTGAGGTCGAGCCAGAGAATGAACGGCAGCGTCTTGAACGTTTGCCCGAGAATAAGCATCACGATAAATCCCGGAAGAAACGTGATGCCGAACAAACGGGCCGTTCGCAATTGCGCTTCTTCCGAAATGATTCCGCCGGGTAACGCGTTCATCGCATCGAGCAGCAATGGAACGATGAGTATCGCCATCGCAATCAACGACTGCCGCATGGATTCGTCTTTCTTCTTGCGCAACGAACCGCGCAGCACGGAACGGACAAAAACGAAGAAAGCGACAACCGCTGCCGCACCAATGACCAGGTAAATGCCGGCACGCGCATACGAATGCGTCAACAGCACGTCAGCGAGAAATCCGCAAAGCGCCGCGTTCATTAAATAGTACGCGACTTTCACCGGCTTTGTCGATTGCGTTCCGGAGAGCAGGAACATCGGCAGCAGCTTCGACGCGACGCCCATCACGAGCAGCAGGAACCATCCGGCAAGCCCCAGGTGCGCATGCAGCGCGAGATAATGCAGCTGGTGTTTCGGCAGAAAAGCAAAACGAAAATTGAAAGCGAGCAACGCACCGATCACCACCGTGGCCAGCAGCCAGAGATGCGCCGTGCCGATACAATCGAGCGCATCGGTGGCGGTTGCTTTTCGTAACGTGAGCTGCACATTGATCACGTGGGCAATTACGGCCAGCGTTACGAGCACGGCGCCGGTTTCCATAACAGGTCCCGCGGTAAAATTCCAGAAGGCAATGCCGAGCAGCACCGTTCCGGCAGGCAGCAAAATGCAACAAGCGACCACAAGCGTGTGGCTGTAAATTTTCTTTTCCGAAAGCACCGGCAGCAATTGGTACAGCGCGCCGAAAATGATCATCGTGCAAAAACCGAGCAGCAGCACATGCGTCAATGCAAGCAGGTGCGGCTGGAAATAATGTCCGCCCCAATCTTCTGCAGCGCACCCGACGCCCAGCGAAAAGATCACCAGGAAAACCGCTGCGACCAGGAAAAACGGCAGCACCAGTTTTTTCCCTGCGACACGTTGCAGAAAAGCTTCATTCATGGCGCGAATATTTACCGCGGAAGATCTTCGGCCCTGCAGATGAGCAGCAGCACATTTTCTTTACTCCGGCAAGCTGCAATTTCAAAATCGCGTTCCTGCAGCTCGGGCAGCAACAGCAAGGGCATTTTACGATGCACGACGAACAAGCCATGATGCTCCGGCAGCCGGTCGAGCTCACCGAGTATCGTTACCATCGGGCCGGGCATTTCCATCCGGCTCACGTCGACGGAATGCAAACGGTCGCTGAAACTGTTTTGTAATTGACGAAAAGCCGCTTCGTCGAGGTACGGCTGCGGCTCTTCTTCATTTATCGCGACTGGCTTCGCTGCGGAAATGTAGGTGACGACCGTATCGCCGGTGGTTTGCACTTCGTAACGGAATCCTTTTTTCTCCAGCAGGCGCAGCAGCGGCACAGGCTCGAAATCGTTGATCAGCGCGATCACTTCACCCGGTTTTGCCTTGCGAAGCGTATGCATGATTTTCTCCAGCGGATCTTTATGCGCAGCAAGATCGGCGCGCACATCCAGCGGCGTTGCGAGACGGCGTTGTTCTTCCGTGAAGATCTCTGCCGTCTTTTCGCTTTTATTTTCCTGCGCAGAAAAATCACCGAGCGGAATTCCGAGGGGCAATAAAGCGAAATAAAAATCATCGACGGAGCACTTGCCGATGCGTGACGCATCCCGGATCGATACGCGCCCGGCGAGCAGCTTCCGGAGCAGCGGGTTGCGGAGCTTTTCAAAAGCGGGATTGACGCTGATGATGGCTTCCAGCGCCTGCGGATATTCTTTCAGCACGGCGGCGATGCGCGTGGCGGGGGTGACGGTGATCATGATTGTATGGGAATTGAAGTGGAAGCTTCGGCCTGCGCGAGACCACGTTTTCGCTGGGAAAAGGCGAGCAGCGTGGTGCCGCTGAACAACAGCAGCGCGGCGGCGAACAACACGGCAGGCGCCCATCTCACCGACAGGAATAAAATCCCGGCAAATCCCTGCGCCATGAGCGCGGCTTCATTCAGCAGCACGCCTGCAACAAAAATCCAGAGGCCGGTGCGTGCGAGGGGACGCGAGAGCTGAATATACCGCTGCACGAAAGCAGTGCCGATGAGGAAGAACGAAGCGAAGCCCAGCATGACCAGGTGCAGGTAACCGATGATGACCGGGCGATGGCCGAATACGAATTGATTGAGCACGGGGAATACGGACAGCGCCTGCAGCAGGAGCTTGATGGAAAAAGAGATGAACACGAAAAGGAAAAGCCATTGCGGCACGCTGCGTTTCTCCCCGCGCTTATGTTCTTTCCGGAAAATGATGAAGAGCATAACAAGCGCCACCAGCTGGACCATTCCTGCAGTGCCGGCGATGAGGTATACCCACAGCGGCGGCACGATCCAGAGAATCGAAAGCAGGTAGACCGGCACGCACGACCACAACATGAGTTGCAGCGGCAACCGGAAAACCGTCGTGGCGATTCCCTGCTGTTCACGCATGCGCAGGAAGAGCGCAAAGATCGCGAAGGAGAACCAGCCGTTGTATTGGAAGTGCAGGTACCAGTAAATGGCGTTGTGATACAACGGGCCGCTGATGAAATGCGTGGCTTTGATGATCGCCAGTCCGTAAGGGCCGAGTGATGATACGGCGAGAAAGATGAGCGAAGCCCGCAGCGAAAGCACCGACAGCTGCTGCTTCATGTGCTTGGTTCCGCGCCAGAGCACCACGGCGAATGCGTACGTCACGAAAATATACGCGGTAGAAAAAGCGATGGACACCGCGCCGTATTCTTCGAGCAGGAAGCTCACCAGCATTCCGTAGGAGGTCACCTGGCTGAGCAAAAATAGCGTGCGCAGCGATTTTTTTTCCAGCTGCTCTTTCGGGAGAAATTGCCCGGCGAGCAACGCAAACAGCGCCATGGAGATCCAGGCTGCAAATGCGAAATGGGAATGCGCATGCAGGAGGTTCTTAAAATCCACGAACGGTAAAGAGAAGGAAACTTTGTAGCGCAGGAACGCCCCTGCCATTGCCGCAACTGCGAAATTGAACAGCGCCATCCGCATCCAACGTGCGACGTGATTGTCTTTCTGATCCATAATTCTTCGCGATTGGGACAAAGTTATCGGTACATCACAGGCTTAATTTATGACTCAAATCATGCAATCCGATCAGCGTCGCCGAACCCTCCGGCAGCGGCCCTCCGTTCTGCGCCCGAATTGCCGTCACCCTCCCACCTGAACGCCAACAGGTTAACAACCAGCCTTTACAGGAAAAGGCCGCGCCTTTTTTCAATCAGCAAATATCATGATTTGCATCATAATTGTGCCCGGAAGGGTGCTGTAACATTGTACCAGAAATCTAACACATACGACTATGAAAAAGGTTCTTATAACAGCAGGCATTGCTGCAAGCATCATCTTCGCTGCGTCCTGCGGCGGCGACAAGAAAACGGATACGGCTTCCACGACCACGCCGGTGACTGAAGACAACACAACAACTCCTCCCGCGGCAGAGAATTCCACCCCGGCAGACGACACCAAGGGTGTGGGAAAATTTACCCATGTTGAGTTAACAACTCCCATTAATGCGGACATGGTGGGCATCGGCCAGAAAGTTTACGATGTAAAATGTTCTTCCTGCCACAAGCTTACCGACGAGAAGCTCGTAGGACCGGGCTGGAAAGGTGTCAGCTACCGCCTCAAGCCGGAATGGATCATGTACTTCGTGACCAACACCGACGAAATGCTGAATAAAAATGCCGAAGCTATGTCGATGCTCGAAGTCTGCCTCGTGCGTATGCCGAACCAAAACCTCAGCGACACTGAAGCGCGCGACGTACTTGAATTTATGCGCAACAACGACGGTGTCAAATAAATTATCCCCACACCAACTCCTCCAGATTATGAAACCTTACAGGATCGTCCCGATCTCCCTGGCTGTCGCTGGAATGGCAACCATGTACTCCTGCAAGCCCGCCACAACCGAAACGGTGGTACAGGGCGACGCAGCTTCCAAAGTTTACGTAGCCCCCGGCAAATACGATGAATTCTACAACTTCGTTTCCGGTGGCTTTAACGGCCAGATGTCCGTGGTCGGATTGCCTTCCGGCCGCACGATAAAAATCATTCCCGTCTTTTCGGTTAACCCGGAAAACGGTTACGGCTACAGCGAAGAGACCAAGCCGATGCTGAACACCTCACACGGTTTCATTCCGTGGGATGATGCGCACCACCCCGAGCTTTCGCAAACGGATGGCGCAGTTGACGGCCGCTGGTTGTTCATCAACGCGAACAACACGCCCCGCATCGCACGCATCAACCTGTCGACCTTCCACACCGAAGAGATCATCGAGCTGCCGAACAGCGCAGGTAACCACAGCTCACCGTTCATTACCATGAACACCGAGTACGTTGTTGCCGGCACCCGCTTCAGCGTTCCGATGGGCGACAACGTGGACGTTCCGATCAATACGTACAAGCAGAACTTCCGCGGCACGGTCAGCTTCCTGAGCGTCGACAAGACTTCGGGCAACATGGACATCAAGTTCCAGATCAAATGCCCGGGCGTCAACTTCGACCTCGCGCACGCCGGCAAAGGCCCTTCGCACGGCTGGATGTTCTTCAGCTGCTACAACACCGAGCAGGCGAACACGCTGTTGGAAGTAAACGCTTCGCAGCGCGACAAAGACTTCATCATGGCGGTGAACTGGAAAAAAGCGGAAGAATATCTCGCGCAGGGCAAAGGCCATAAAGAAGCTGCGAACTACGCGCACAACGTGTACAGTGAAAGCACGCACTCCGCTACTTCTTCCATGATGAAAGAAGTGACGATGCTCGATCCGAAAGAATGCCCCGGCATGATCTACTTCATCCCGTGCCCGAAATCTCCGCACGGCTGCGACGTTGATCCTTCCGGTGAATACATCGTCGGCAGCGGCAAGCTCGCAGCGCTGATCCCCGTGTTCTCTTTCGCTAAAATCCAGAAAGCGATCGAAGCAAAAGATTTCGACGGCGACTACGACGGCATCCCGGTGATCAAATATCAATCGGCGCTGCACGGCGAAGTTCAGAAGCCCGGCCTCGGACCGCTGCACACCGAATTCGACGGCAACGGTAACGCTTACACTTCGTTCTTCGTCTCTTCCGAGATCGTAAAATGGAGCGTGAAAGACCTGAAAGTTCTCGACCGCGTACCGACGTATTATTCCATCGGTCACCTTTGCGTTCCCGGTGGTGACAGCCGCAAGCCGTTCGGTAAATACGTGATCGCTTACAACAAGATCACGAAAGACCGTTACCTGCCGACCGGCCCCGAGCTTTGCCAGAGCGCGCAGCTGTACGATATCTCCGGCGACAAGATGCAGCTCATCCTCGACTTCCCGACCATCGGCGAACCGCACTATGCGCAGGCTTGTCCCGCAGAGCTCATCCGCAACAACAGCGTGAAGTTCTACAAGCTCGAAGAGAACAAGAACCCGTACTTCACCAATGGCGAAAAAGAAACCAAGGTGACACGCACCGGCAACCGCATAGACGTTTACATGACCTGTATCCGCTCGCACTTCACGCCTGACAACATCGAAGGCATCAGGCTCGGTGATGAAGTGTATTTCCACATCACCAACCTCGAGCAGGACTGGGAT